>NZ_LFDT01000009.1:0-131822 GCF_001037925.1 Vogesella sp. EB
TACCGGGCTGTCCTGATAGGTCTTCAGCCGCAGCTCGCGGTGCTGGCGCAAGTGTGCCGCCGTCACCGTGTCCTGCCGCGCCAGCGCATGGCCGGCCGCGACATACAGCGCGGTGTCGGCCGGGCGCGGCAGGCTGCAGCTGGCGATGTCCGCCGGGTAGCCGGCCAGCGCGGTGAGCAGGCCCAGCTGCGCGCGGCCGCTCTGCAGCAGCGCCAGCACGTCCTCCTGCTCGCCGACCAGGCACTCCAGCTCCAGCGTCGGAAAGCGCTCGGCAAACTCGGACAGCATCGCCTCGAAGTCGCCGGTGTGAAAGGTGTCCGACAGCACCAGCGTCAGCCGCGGTTCCAGCCCGCCGGCCAGCAGCTGCGCCTCCAGCTGCAAGCTGTCCTGCGCCGCCAGCGTCTGCCGCGCCGCCGGCAACAGCCGCTGCCCGGCGGCGGTGAGCTGCGGCTGGCGCCCGCCACGCTCGAACAGCGTGATGCCGAGGTCGATCTCCAGGTTGGCGATGGTCTCGCTGATGGTGGACTGGCGCTTGCCCAGCCGCCGCGCCGCCGCCGAGAACGAGCCCAGCTCCGCGGCCAGCACGAACGCGGCGATGGCGTCGGCAGAAATGAACATATCGGTTTCTCCGATGGATGCTAGCTGTTATCAGGCAGAAAAACCTATCACACTGGCCGTCAATCCGATAGCACAAGAAAGGTTGGCCGCAATGATGACCCCCGACAAGACACTGCGTGAACGGCTGTTGCATGCCGTGCTGTACGAGGTGTGCGCGATGGCGCTGCTGGTGCCGCTGGGCAGCTGGCTGCTCGATGCCGGACTCGGCCACGTCGGCGTGCTGGCGCTGCTGATGTCCAGCATCGCGATGAGCTGGAACATGCTGTTCAATGCGCTGTTCGAACGGCTGGAGCGGCGCGCCGGCTGGCAGCGCACGCCGCTGGTGCGCAGCGTGCACGCCATCGCCTTCGAGGGCGGGCTGGTGTTCCTGTGCGTGCCGGTGGCAGCGTGGTGGATGGCGATCAGCTACTGGCAGGCGTTCCTGCTCGATGTCGGCATCCTGCTGTTCTTCCTGCCCTACACCTATGTCTTCAACTGGTGCTACGACCATGCCCGCGCGCGGCTCTTGGCACGCCGGCTGAGTCCGCAGGGCTGAAAATGCACCCACTCTGTATCACGCGCTTTTCGCCACAATGCGGCCAACCTTGATCTCGTTTATCGTCGGAGATAAGCACTACGGGCCAACTTGTCATGTGGAATTCCGCTTGGCCCAAAGATCAGGTTCTAACAACGCGGACATCGTGTTGCCACCCTTTCAGCTCGCACCATTGATTTGCAAAAGCCACCACGTCTTCAAGACGGTCATCAATATGCGCCGTGGTGATACAGAAAGCCTCAGTATTTTCGCGCACCTCCAGCTTCACACACAGCCAATCCACCCCATCTTCCCAACTCCCCGCGTAAGGACCGACAACAGATAACAGGTCAGGCGCTTCCTCCAAAAGTGAACGCAAAAACGCTTCACTCTCGTCAGAGTAAGGTGCACTCGGAACTAAAACGATGCATTTAGACATAGGGACTCCTAACGTTTCATCGGCAACAACCCACAATGCCAGCCCACCCCGTGGTGGCGACGCTCAAGACCCGGCGTAGTTGAGTAAAGCGATAAGGTAAAGCTAACGCTCCGGCAGCAGGTGGATGCCGTCAAAGCCGAGATGGTGGCTCAGCTCGCGCAGGATCAACAGCCGGGCGGCAAACTCGCCGTCCGTCGGCAGCCCCTCCAGCGCCGCCGGACGCCCCTGCACCACCTCGGCAAAGCGGCCGAAGGTGAACTCCAGCTGCGCGGTGGACAGCCACAGCGTGCCGCTGCCGTGCACGCCGGCCTGGGCGGCCAGTGCACGCAGCGCGCCATCCTGGCTGTACAGCCGCGACGCCGCTGCCAGCTGCGCCCGTGCCGGCGCCAGCGCATCCTCCACCGTCATGATCGCCAGCTCGATTTCCGCCGCCGTCGGTGGCTGGTGGCGGAAGTGTTGCTGCGCGGTGCGACGGTAGCCCAGCGGCAGGCTCAGCAGCCGTGGCGGCGCGCTACCGCTGCCGCTGGCCAGCCGGGTTTCGTCGCCATCCAGCTGCAACAGGGTAAGGGCGCTGCCCGCCGGCAACTGCTGCTGCAGCCGGGCATAGAGCGGAAGAAGGGACATGTGGCACACCGGCAAACGCGTGACGATGCGGCGATGTTACGCCGCCGGCGCCGGCACTGGCTAGCCGCTGCCACCACGCCGAGTCACAGGCCGACAACGCCGCCGCCATGGGCTATGGTAAGGGAGGCTCTTGCCACACTTCCGGAAAGGAATCGACGATGAACTCCCCCCTACTCCTCGCCGCCATGGCGCTGTCGCTGCTGGCAGGCTGCGGCGGCTACGGTCATGGCGCCCGCCACGCACAGGGCGGCATGCCCATGCCGCAGGATGGCGCGATGATGCAACACGATGGCATGCACAGCGGCATGGCGATGATGCCGCCGGCGATGTTCCGCGGCGGCATACTGATGGCGCACGGCGGCAAGACGCTGTACAGCTTTGACAGGGATCAGGCCGGCAGCAGCGTGTGCTACGGCGACTGCGCGATGAAATGGCCGCCCTACCTCGCCCCGGCCGGCGCCAGCGCGAGCGGCGACTACGGCCTCAGCAACCGCAACGACGGCAGCCGGCAATGGACCTATCGCGGCAAGCCGCTGTACTTCTGGTCCGGCGACCAGAAGCCGGGCGACATGATGGGCGACAATATCGGCAATGTCTGGCACGTGGTGCGCCCGTGACGCGAGCGTGATGTGAACCGGTACGCAAGCCTGGCCGCAGCGCTGTCCGGCCGCGGCCGGCGCCAGCCGCTGGCTAGCTGTGCGCCGGGAACAGCGGAATCAGCTTGCGCTGCTCCAGGCAATCCGGCTCGCCTTCCTGATAGTCGGCGCAGATCCATGGCCGCACCGCGTAGATGGTGCACAGCATGGTCTGCCGGTCCAGCGCCGCACACCAGCCGTCGTCCAGCCGCAGCATCACGTGGCCGCCCCACTGGTCCTGGGTGACAAAGCGGTCCGGCACGTCGTCGTCGCCGGCAATCAGCATCACCTCCAGCCGGCAACAGCAGGCGCGGCAGCTGTCGCAACTGATCTGCTGCGCCATCAGTAGCCGCGCTCGCGCAGCACCTGCCCCTGCGCCGCGTCCCCCGCCGCCAGCCGCTCAAGGTTGGCCGCAATCTGGCGCACGGCTTCCTCGCGCAGGGTGATGGCGGCGATGTGCGGCGTCACCGTCACCGCCGGGTGTTGCCACAGCCGATGGCCGTGCGGCAGCGGCTCGCTGGCGAACACGTCCAGCTGCGCACAGCGCAGATGGCCGGCATCCAGCAGCGCCAGCAGCGCGTCCTCGTCCAGCAGGTCGCCACGGCCGGCGTTGATCAGCATCGCGCCTGGCGGCAGTGCGGCCAACCTTTGCGCGTTCAGCAGGCCCTGCGTCTGCGGCGTGGACGGCAACACACAGGCCAGCACCTCGCTGCCGGCCAGCAGCGCGGCCAGACCGTCATCGCCGTGCAGGCAGCAAATGCCGGCCACCTGCTTGGCGCTGCGGCTCCAGCCGCTGACCCGGTAACCGTCGGCGGCCAGCGCCTGCGCCACCGCGCTGCCGATCTCGCCCAGCCCCAGCACGCCGACGCGCACCTCGGCCGGCAGCTTCGGCGCCAGCATCTTCCACACCCCCGCCGCCTGCTGGCGGCGATAGACATCCATGTGCCGCTGGTAGGACAGCACGCCGAAGCGGATGTACTCGCTCATCTGCTGCGCCATGCCACCATCGAGCAGGCGGTAGATCGGCGTCTGCGGCGACAGATCGTCGCGCACCAGCAGCTTGTCGACGCCGGCGCCGAGCGCGAACACCGCCTCAAGCTTCGGCAGCCGGGCAAACAGCGCCGGTGGCGGCCCCCAGGTGATCACGTACTGCACCGCCTCCGGCTGCGTCATCTCATCCAGACTGATGAACTGATGCTGCGGCAGCGCGGCGCGGAACAGCTCGAGGTAGGCGGCAACTTCTTTGGCACTGGGGGTGTGGATCAGGATCATGGCGGGCCTGGCGATAACGGTGAGGCAGACATCTTACTGCGAATCGCCGCCAGCGGCGCGATGCGGCCAGGCGCGACAGCGGCGCTTGGCCACTGCCGCGGCGCCGGCAACACACGGCTCAGGCGACGGGTGGCACGGCAACCGCCGGCAGCGGCTTTTTCAGGTACAGCCGCTGGTGCCCCGGCGGGCAGTCTTCCAGCCCCCCCATCAGCTGGTAGCCCAGCTTGTGGTAGAAGTCCGGCGCCTGGAAGCTATAGGTGTACAGGAACACGCCGACGCAGCCACGACGGCGCGCCTCGACTTCCACTTGCGCCATCAGTTGCGCACCCAGGCCGGCGCCGCGCTGCGCGGCGTCCAGCCACAGGTAGTCGACGTACAGCCAGCCCATGCCGGAGTGGCCGAACAGGCCGCCGACCACCGCGCCGGCCTCGTCCCGCGCGTACAGTTCGACATCCTGATAAGCGTAATCGCCGATCTGCCCGACGTTGAAGGCCTTGAGGCCCAGCTGGACGACTTCGCGCGCCTGCGGATCGGCGCCAAGACTGAACTGGAAACTGTGCTGCGACATGGCCGGACTCCCAGAGTGATAAGGCAGCCAGTCTAGCGATAATCCGCCACCGGGCGCGAGGCAGCGTGCCCGCATCGATACGGCACTGTCCCAAACAGGCGGCCAACGTTGGCCAGACAGCAAGCGGCACACACCGGCATCCGGCAAAGCCATCCTGAACTTGCTGGTGGGTAAGGTGGCACAGGGCGCCGACACCCGGCTTGTGTTGTGGGTGCTGACCATGCAAGGCATCAACCAGGATCAAACGGCAAAGTGCCGCTTTGTTGCCGAAAAGCGGCGCTTTGCCATTCTGCTGCTGGCATAATCCAGCCTCATCGCATAACCGTTGCCGCGCATCCCATCATGGCCTCATTCCTTCGCCTGCTTGTCCTTAGCCTGCTGTTCAGTCTTGCCCTCCCCGCCGCTGCCAACGAAAAGTTCGGTCAGGTTGAGCTCGATGCGCAAAAGGAACTGCTGCAACTGAAGATCGACAGCAGCCGCGAGCTGACCCAGAAGGATGTCGACAGCCTGAAGAACCGTATCGAGGCGCTCGATGAACGGCTGGACGATCAGAACAACCGCGTCGGCGATATTGGGCAGGCGGTAGACCGGTTTGCGGTAATCACCGGGATTGCGGGGCTGGTAGTGACGCTGCTGCTCGCCCTTGTCGGCTTGATTGGCTATCTTTCCGTCACCCGACAAGCCAAAGAAGAGGCCAAGACGGCCAGCCGGCAATGGTTCGATAGCAACCATGAAGACTTGCTCGCACAAATTGATGAACTGAAGAAAAAAGCGGTGCAGGGTCATCAGGCTATTGAGCACTCGGTAAACGAGGTGGTGCAAAAGCGCGATGCTGCCATCACGCAAATGCAGGAAAGGATGAAGACGTCTGTTGAAGACGGCGCGCCCATCAACCGAGACGAGGAAGCCGCACTGCGTCAAAGCGCAGAAGACATCAGGGCCAAACCGGAAGCCAGTTATTCTTTTGATGACTGGAATACCCGGGCCTTCGACGCTTACCACGCCAAACAATACGAAGATGCCGCGCTGTACTGGAAACACGCGAGCAGCATCCCCAATGCAGGTGCGGCCAACTCGGCGCAGGCCCTTCTTAATCGCGCGCTCACTTTGCATCAGCTGAAACGCCATGCCGAAGCAGGCACGGCCTACCAGCAGCTGATCGACACCTATTCGTCCGACAACACACCTGCCATCCGCGAACAGGTCGCCAAGGCTATGGTCAATACGGGGGTTAGCTTAGGAGAAATGCAGAAGCCGACTGAGGCCATCGCCACCTACAAGCAGCTAATCGCCACTTACTCGTCCGACACCACCCCCGCTATCCGCACACAAGTGGCTGGGAGCATGCTCAATATGGGAATTGCCCTCGGAGAAATACAGCAGCCGGACGAAGCCATCGCCACCTACCAGCAGCTGATTGACTCTTATTCGTCCGACAATATTCCCCTCATCCGCGAGCAAGTCGCCAAGGCCATGCTCAGCATGGGGATCACCCACGGACAAATGCAGCAGCTGGGCGAAGCCATCGCTAGCTACCAGCAGCTGATTGACTCTTATTCGTCCGACAATACTCCCGCCATCCGCGAACAGGCCGCCAAGGCCATGCTCAATATGGGAATCACCTTCGGACAAGTGCAGAAGCCGAACGAAGCCATCGCCACCTACCAGCAGCTGATCGCCACTTACTCGTCCGACAATACCCCTGCCATCCGCGAGCTGGTCGCCAAGGCCATGCTCAATATGGGAATCGTTCTCGGACAAATGCAGCAGCCCGCCGAGAAAATAGCCATCTACCGGCAGCTGATCACCACTTACTCGTCCGACACTACCCCAGCCATCCGCGAGCAGGTCGCCATTGCCCTTAACAGCAAAGGCTTTGCTGCTCTAATGAAAGCCAAGAACGCGTGGCAGAACAGGGAGCAAGCCCTATCCCTGCTGAGCGAAGCGCACAACGATCTGCTTGCAAGCCTCGAACGACGTACGGATTGCGGCATGACCCGCGGCAATCTTGCCTATGTACAGTGGCTGCTCGGCGAAACACTGGCAGCCGAAAACAGTTTCCGTAGCGCATTGGCCGCCCCCCAGGATAGTGGCGAGGAGCTATACCACGGCACAGTGGCTGACATTGAGCAGCATACGATTGCGGAAGACGAAGGCTTCCGGGCCATGATCGAGCGGCTGTGGGCCGAGCATCAAGCCGCGAAGTCCAGCGGGGACTGACCACGCCGTAACACGCGGTTGGCAACTGACTGAAAATCCTGGCAACGGATCACCGGAATCAGCAGCGGACTCCGATCAGCACCACAAAAGCCCAAGCAAACCACCGCAGCACCCGCCCAATAACAAGGTTGGCCGCAAACCATGACGGTTTGCGGCCAACCTTCATTCATTGATCAGATCAATCAGTGTTATCCGGCCAAGGTCACGTCCCGCAGAAAGTACGATAGCCGGCCACCAGCTCCGCCGCCGCCGGCAGCGCGTAGCGTTCCAGTCCGTCACGCTCGGTGAACGGGTCGGCCAGCACGTCCAGCAGCCGCAGTGTCAGGCTCATGTCGCCGTGCTCGCTGGCGGCGGCCAGTGCTTCTTCCACCAGATGATTGCGCGCGATGTACAGCGGATTGAGCGCGCGCATCGCGCTAGCGCGTGTGGCGGCCGGCTGCGGCTCGGCGGCGAGGCGTTGCTGCCAGCGCGCGAGCCACGGCTGCAACGCGGCCGGATCGGCGAACTGTGCGGCCAACCTGGCGCCGTCGCCGTCCACCGCGTCGGCGAGGTAGCGCCAGCAAAGGGTGAAGTCCGCCTGCTGCGCCTTGAGCAGCACCAGCCAGTCGTCGGCCAGCTGCTGGTCGTCGTCCTCTGCCGTGTAGAGGCCGAGCTTGCGCCGCGCCTGCGCCAGCCACTGTTCGCGGTAATGATCGACAAAGCGGTGGATGACCTCGGTGGCCTGCGCCACGGCCTGTTGCTGCGATTCGGCCTCCAGCAGCGGCAGCAGCGTTTCCGCCAGCCGCGCCAGGTTCCACTGCGCGATGGCGGGCTGGTTGCCGTAGGCGTAGCGGCCGCGCTCGTCGATGGAGCTGAACACGGTGGCCGGGTCATAGGCGTCCATGAACGCGCACGGGCCGTAGTCGATGGTTTCGCCGCTGATGGTCATGTTGTCGGTGTTCATCACGCCGTGGATGAAACCGGCGTGCATCCACTGCGCGATCAGCCGCGCCTGGCGCCGGCACACCGCGTCGAGAAAGGCGAGGTAGGGGTTGGCCGCATCCAGCAGCGCCGGATCGTGGCGGCGGATGGCGTAGTCGGCCAGCTGCCGCAGCGCGTCCTCGTCCTCGCCGTTGGCGAAGTACTCGAAGGTGCCGACGCGCAGGTGGCTGGCGGCGACGCGGGTCAGCACCGCGCCGGGCAGCGGCCGTTCACGGGACACGGTCTCGCCGGTGGCCACCACCGCCAGCGCGCGGGTGGTGGGAATGGCCAGCGCCTGCATCGCCTCGCCGATGATCAGCTCGCGCAGCATCGGCCCCACCGCCGCCTTGCCGTCGCCGCGACGCGAGAACGGGGTGCGCCCGCTGCCCTTGAAGGCGAGGTCGCGACGTTGGCCGCAGCGGTCGATCACCTCGCCCAGCAGCAGCGCGCGGCCGTCGCCCAGCGTCGGCGAATAGCCGCCGAACTGGTGGCCGGCGTAGGCCTGCGCCACCGGCTGTGCGCCATCCGGCAGCACCGCGCCGGAGAACTGGGCAGCCAGCGTTTCCGTGGCGATATCCGCGCTGTCCAGCCCCAGTTCCTGTGCCAGCGCGGCGTTCCAGAACAGCAGCCGCGGCTGCGGCGGGATGGCCGGTTGCCACGGCACCGCGTGTTGCGGCAGGTCACGGGCGTAGCTGTTATCGAAGGCGATGAGAGGCATGATCTGGCTTTCTGGCGATAAAAACCTGTTTACGATCTCGCGAGCTCACGCGAGACAAGGCAAAACGGCGGAGGAAGCGGTGTTTATCCGGAGATAAACCAGCATGCCGAAGGCGTTTTTAACGCCGTATCGCCCCATTGATATCAGTGGCAGCAGATCGTAAACAGATTTCAAGACTGATGGGAGTTCGACCGCGCCGCGGCAGCAAGGTGCGCCGTGCGCGGCAGCAAAAAGCCGCCCCGGGGGGCGGCTGTGGTGATGCGGGTTAACGACTGCGGCCAACCTTGCTGCCCGGTTTGGCGCCGCCACCACCACGACCGGTGTTGGGCTTGGCCGCGGCGGGCTTGCCGGCCGGCACCTTGGCGGCGGCCGGTTTGGCGCTGGCGGTGAAGGTCTTGCCGCTGCCACGCGGACTGCCGGCCGGG
This sequence comes from Vogesella sp. EB, assembly GCF_001037925.1. Classification (NCBI taxonomy): domain Bacteria; kingdom Pseudomonadati; phylum Pseudomonadota; class Betaproteobacteria; order Neisseriales; family Chromobacteriaceae; genus Vogesella; species Vogesella sp. EB. The sequence goes on from NZ_LFDT01000009.1 coordinate 8,994, forward strand.
GCGCGCTGGCCCTGCGGCTTGCCACGGCCCAGCGGCTGCTGGCCGAAACGATGGCGCGCGGCGGCGGCCTTGTCGCCCGGCGGCGTCGGCGGGATCAGGCACTGCTTGCTGTGGCCGATCAGGTCACCGCGCCCCATGTCGATCAGCGCGTCGTAAATGATCTGCCAGTTGTCCGGGTGGTGGTAGCGCAGCAGCGCCTTGTGCAGCTTGCGGCGGTAGCCGTCGCGCACCACGTCCACCTTTTCCGAGCTGCGGGAGAGGCGCTTCAGCGGGTTGCGACGGGTGTGCCACATGGTGGTGGCCATCGCCATCGGCGTCGGGGTGAAGGTCTGCACCTGGTCGAGGCGGAAGTTGTTCTTCTTCAGCCACAGCGCCAGGTTGACCATGTCTTCGTCGCTGGTGCCCGGGTGGGCGGCGATGAAGTACGGGATCAGGTACTGCTCCTTGCCGGCCTGGCGACTGAAGCGCTCGAACAGCTCCTTGAACTTGTCGTAGGCGCCCATGCCCGGCTTCATCATCTTGGACAGCGGGCCGTCCTCGGTGTGTTCCGGCGCGATCTTCAGGTAGCCGCCGACGTGGTGCTGCACCAGCTCCTTGATGTACTCAGGCGATTTCACCGCCAGGTCGTAGCGCAGGCCGGACTGGATGTTGATCTTCTTGATGCCCGGCAGCGCGCGCGCCTTGCGATACAGCTGGATCAGCGGGCCGTGGTCGGTGCCCAGGTTTTCGCACACGTCCGGATAGACACAGGACAGCTTGCGACAGGAACGCTCGATCTTCGGGTCCTTGCAGCTCAGGCGGTACATGTTGGCGGTCGGGCCGCCCAGATCGGAGATGTGGCCGGTGAAGCCCGGCGTCTTGTCGCGGATTTCCTCGATCTCTTTCAGGATCGATTCTTCCGAACGGCTCTGGATGATGCGGCCCTCGTGCTCGGTGATCGAGCAGAAGGTACAGCCGCCGAAACAGCCGCGCATGATGTTGACCGAGTACTTGATCATCTCCCACGCCGGGATGTGCGCGTCGCCGTAGCTCGGGTGCGGATTGCGGGCGTAGGGCTGACCAAATACGAAGTCCATTTCCTCGGTGGTCAGCGGGATCGGTGGCGGCGTCAGCCACACGTCGCGCGTGCCGTGGCCCTGCACCAGCGCGCGGGCGTTGCCGGGGTTGGATTCCAGATGCAGCGTACGGCTGGCGTGTGCGTACAGCACCGGGTCGTGCGCCACCGCCTCGTAGGACGGGATGCGGATCACGGTCTTGGCGCGTTCGGCGCGGCGCTTGGCCAGGCGCTCCTCGCGCGATTCGATGCGGATCACCTGTGGCTTGGCCGCATCGTTGCCGGCGGTAGCCTTGGCCGCCTGTTCCGGAATCTCTTCGTACGGGTTGAGGTGGACATCGACCTTGCCCGGCACGTCGACCACGCTGGAGTCCATCTCCTGCCATTCTTCGTCCGGGCGCCAGCCGTGCGGCACCACGAAGGCGGTACCGCGGATGTCGCGCATCTCGGACAGTTTCTCGCCGCGCGAGGCGCGGTGGGCGATTTCCACCAGCGCGCGCTCGGCGTTGCCGTACAGCAGGATGTCGGCCTTGGAGTTCACCAGCACCGACGGGCGCACCTTCTCGCTCCAGTAGTCGTAGTGGGCGATGCGGCGCAGCGATGCCTCGATGCTGCCGATCATCACGCCGACGCCGGGATAGGCCTCGCGGCAGCGCTGCGCGTACACCGTCACCGCGCGGTCCGGGCGCTTGTTGGCCTCGGCGTGCGGGGTGTAGGCGTCGTCGGAGCGCGGGCGGCGATCGGCGGTGTAGCGGTTGATCATCGAGTCCATGTTGCCGGCGGTGACGCCGAAGAACAGGTTGGGCTTGCCCAGCTCGCGGAAGGCGTCGGCGCTGTTCCAGTCCGGCTGCGCGATGATGCCGACGCGGAAACCCTGCGCCTCCAGCAGCCGTCCGATCAGCGCCATGCCGAAGCTCGGATGGTCGATGTAGCAGTCGCCGCTGACAATGATGATGTCGCATGAATCCCAGCCCAGCTCGTCCATCTCGGCGCGGCTCATCGGCAGGAACGGCGCGGTGCCGAAGCGCTGCGCCCAGTATTTGCGGTAACTGTTGATCGGTTGTGGTGCGGCAGGAAGCGTCATCGTGGCAGGTATTCCGTGTAAGACCGCGCATTGTGCCAGAAAGCGGCGCGGCTTTCACCTGAAAAAGGCTTTTTTTTCATTGACATAGCGTTGCAATACCCATAAAAAAGTTACGGCTTTTGCCACGCCCGGGTGGTGGCAGAACAGGCTGTTCTGCCGGCGGCGACCAGCGCCGACCATTCATCTGGCTGGCGGAAGGTGTAGCATGAAAGTGGCGGCGGCAATTGACGCGGCCAATCACTCAGGCAAATGTCATTACCTAGTCCAGGATGCACCCCATGAGCCGTCATTACCGTCTGCTGCCCGCCGTGCTGTTGAGCCTGTATCCAACGTTGGCCGCAGCGCAGGTGCTGAACGTCGCCTTCGGCGAATCGCTGGAGCCGTACGTGATGCCGCAGCAGGCATCCGGCATCGAGGTGGAGATCATCCGCGAGGCATTGCGCGCCGAGGGGCTGGGCATGCAGCCGGTGTTCATGGCGCAGAAGCGGCTGCCGCTGGCACTGAAAAACCCGCGCATCGACGCCATCGCCACCATCCGCCCGGATTCCGGGCTGAAGGCGGCCTATTCCGAGCCCTACGTCTACTACGAGGATGTCGCCGTCACCCTGCGCAGCCGCAACCTGCAGCTGCGCGAGGTGGCCGAGCTGGGCAAGTACAGCATCTCCGCCTTTCCGCTGGCGACGCAGTACCTGGGCGCCGAGTTCGCGCGCATGGCGGCGAACAATCCACGCTACGGCGAGACCGGCAACCAGGTCGACCAGAACCGGCTGCTGTACCGCCACCTGATCGACGTGGTGGTCGCCGACCAGCGCATCTTCAAGTACATGAACCAGCGCGTGGTCAGCGATTTCCGCGAGGTGGTGCAGCCGGTCAGCTACCACCTGCTGTTCGAGAAGCTGCCCTACCGCGTCGCCTTCCGCTCTACCGCGCTGCGCGACCGCTTCAACCGCGGGCTGGCCACGCTCAACGGCAACGGCCTGTACCAGCAGATCCTCAACCGCTTCCAGTACGCCGACAGCGTCGACTGAACGGCGGGCAGTTACGCTAGAATCTGCCCTTTGCCGATTAGCGGAACACCGTGCCATGAGATCGCTGTTTTTCCCTGTTGTCCTGCTGTCGCTGCTGGGCGGCTGCGCCAGCCACACCCCGACCCCGGTGGCCACGCCGTTCCCGCTGGCCAGCCAGCAGGACGGTCTGGCCGAGCCGGCCTCGGCGCCGGTCGCCACCACGCCGGTGATCACCCCGAGCATCCCGCCCAGCGTGGCGCCACCGAAAAAGGCGACCCTGCCGCCGGCGCAGCTGCTGGACAAGCTGCTGCCGATCTACGTCAAGCCGCGCAGCGGCTGGCGTGACGACATCGTCAACGCCATCGGCGCGCTGCAGCTGCCGCCGACGGCGGAGAACTTCTGCGCGGTGATCGCGGTGATCGAGCAGGAATCGACCTTCCAGGCCGACCCGGTGGTGCCGGGCCTGCCGGCCATCGTGTGGAACAAGATCGAGGAAAAGGTCGCCGGTTATCACATCCCGCTGCCACTGGTGAAGGCGGCGCTGCTGAAACCGTCGCCGACCGGCGAGAGCTACAAGTCGCGCATCGACAGCCTGCGCACCGAGCGGCAGATGAACGACCTGTTCGAGGACATGGCGGCCGAGGCCGGCAAGCTCGGCCTGCCGGTGGGCATGAAGAACCCGATCCGCACCGCCGGCACCATGCAGGTCAGCGTCGACTTCGCCCAGGGCCACATCCGCGCCTGGCCCTATCCCTACCGCTATCAGGGCAGCCTGCGTGACGAGGTGTTCAGCCGCCGCGGCGGCATCTACTTCGGCACCGCCAACCTGCTGCACTACCCGGCCGGCTACCGCGACATGGTGTACCGCTTCGCCGATTTCAACGCCGGCCGCTACTCCAGCCGCAATGCCGCCTTCCAGCTCGCGGTAGCGCAGCTGAGCGGGCGCCAGCTGGCACCGGACGGCGACCTGCTGCGCTACCGCGACGGCCTGCCCTCCGGCGAGGCCAGCAGCACCGAACGCGCGCTGTACCAGATGAGCCAGCGCCTGGGGCTGAGCGACAGCGCCATCCTGCGCGACCTGAAACAGGAAAAGAACAGCAGCTTCAGCCAGAGCGCGCTGTACCAGAAGGTGATGGCGCTGGCCGACCAGCAGCTGGGCCGCAAGGTGGCGCGCGAGGCGTTTCCGCAGATCCGGCTGAACAGCCCGAAGATCACGCGCAAGCTGACCACCGAGTGGTTTGCCAAACGCGTCGGCTGGCGCTACGACAACTGCCTGAAGCGCAGCCCGCTGTAAACGGCAAAAGCCCACCGCAACACGGTGGGCTTTTTTACCGACCAGCACACGCCGGCTGTGCAGACAAAACAAAAACACCACCCGAAGGTGGTGTTTTTGCTTGAATCCTGGCGTCCCCACGGGGAATCGAACCCCGGCCGCCGCCGTGAAAGGGCAGTGTTCTAACCGCTAAACTATAGGGACTGTGGTGCACCCGGAGCGATTCGAACGCCCGACCCTTTGGTTCGTAGCCAAATACTCTATCCAACTGAGCTACGGGTGCAGTGCTGGCGGAGAAAGAGGGATTCGAACCCTCGATACAGGTTTAAGCCCGTATGCTTCCTTAGCAGGGAAGTGCCTTCGACCTCTCGGCCATTTCTCCGTCAAGCGAGGCGCCATAATACTAACGAAGGCGCCTGCTGTCAAGCTCTAGTGCCAATTAATTGGCAATTGCCTGGTCCAGACCGAAGGCCTTGTGCAACACGCGCACCGCCAGCTCCAGATACTTCTCGTCGATCAGCACCGATACCTTGATCTCGGAAGTGGAGATCATCTGGATGTTGATGCCCTCTTCCGCCAGGGTGCGGAACATGGTGGAGGCGATGCCGCAGTGCGAGCGCATGCCGACACCGACGATGGACACCTTGGCCACCTTGTCGTCGGCGTCGATCTTGGCGGCGCCGATGTGGGTCTGCACGTCGCGCAGCACGCCCATGGTGCGCGGGAACTCGCCGCGCGGCACGGTGAAGGAGAAATCGGTGGTGCCGTTTTCGCCGACGTTCTGGATGATCATGTCGACTTCAACGTTGGCATCGGCGATCGGGCCCAGGATCTGGTAGGCAATGCCCGGCTTGTCCGGCACGCCCTTGACGTTGATGCGTGCTTCGTTACGGTCGAACGCGATACCGGCAACTACGGCCTTTTCCATATTCTCATCTTCCTCAAACGTAATCAGTGTGCCCTCGCCCTCGTCTTCAAAGCTGGAGAGCACGCGCAGGCGTACCTTGTACTTGCCGGCGAACTCCACCGAGCGGATCTGCAGGATCTTGGAGCCCAGCGACGCCATCTCGATCATCTCTTCGAAGGTGATGGTCTTCAGGCGGCGCGCTTCCGGCACCACGCGCGGGTCGGTGGTGTAGACCCCGTCCACGTCGGTGTAGATCTGGCATTCGTCGGCCTTCAGTGCCGCCGCCAGTGCCACCGCGGAGGTGTCGGAGCCGCCACGGCCCAGCGTGGTGAGGTTGCCCTGCTCGTCGATGCCCTGGAAGCCGGCCACAACGACCACGCGGCCTTCGCCCAGGTCGCCACGCATCGCGGCTTCGTCAATCGACTGGATGCGGGCCTTGTTGAAGGCGCTGTCGGTAACGACACGCACCTGCCAGCCGCAGTAACTCTTGGCCTCGACGCCGATTTCCTTCAGCGCCATGGACAAGAGGCCGATGGTGACCTGTTCGCCGGTAGAGATGATTACATCGAGTTCGCGCGGATCGGGCTGATCCTGGATTTCCTTGGCCAATGCGATCAGGCGGTTGGTTTCCCCGCTCATGGCGGATACGACAACCACCACATCATGTCCCTGGGCTTTCCATTTGGCGACACGGCGGGCCACGTTCTTGATGCGCTCCGGGGAGCCCATCGAGGTACCGCCGTACTTTTGTACGATAAGTGCCATGTTATGTTTTCTTGATAGGGTTTTGGATGTCGAACGATGATTCTTGCCTGATCTGCTACAGAAATGCAAGCCGCCGCGCCGCAAAAAACACGCCCTGTCCCGCAGTGCAGCAAGCCGTGCCGCAACCGTGCGCGACCACAGCCATTCCGGAGTCAAAAAAACCCGCCGGAGGGCGGGTTCAGAACGTGCTAACGATCTCGCGCGCTCCCGCAAGACAAGCTGAAAACAGCTGAGGAAGCGGCGCCTGGCTGGAGATAAACAAGCCTACCAAAGCCGTACTCACCGCGTAACGTTTCACGACGCGCAGCAGATCGTGAACAGGTTCTCAGACGCAGAGCGGCGCCTCGCGCATCGCCTCCAGCTGCTGTTGCAGTTCGACAATGCGCTCCTGCCAGTACTGCGCGGTATCGAACCACGGAAAGGCGACGACAAAGGCCGGATCCTCGCGCCGCCGCGTCAGCCACGCGCTGTAGTGCAGCAGGCGCAGCGTGCGCAGCGCCTCCAGCAGGTGCAGCTCGCGACGGTCGAAATCGCAGAAGTCCTCGTAGCCGACGATCAGCTCCAGCAGCTGCGCCTGCTGTTGCGCGCGGTTGCCGCTGAGCAGCATCCACAGGTCCTGCAGCGCCGGTGCCATGCAGCTGTCGTCGAGATCGACGAAGTGCGGCCCCTCCTGCGTCCACAGGATGTTGCCGACGTGACAGTCGCCGTGCACGCGGCGCCAGCTGATATCGCCGGCGCGATCGAAGGCGCGGCGCACCTCGTCCAACGCCTGCCGTGCCGCCTGTTCGTAGGGGGTGGCCAGGTCGTAGGGCAGCTGCGCCTGTTCCTGCACGCAGCGCAGCGAGGCCTCGCCATAGCTGTCGAGGTCCAGGGTTGGCCGCAAGTGGTAGGGCGCCACCGCGCCGTGCGCGTGCAGGCGGCCGAGGAAGCGCCCAAGCCAGGCGAGGGTGTTCGCGTCGTCCAGCTCCGGCGCGTGGCCGCCGCGGCGCGGGAACAGTGCGAGGCGGAAATCCTGGTAGTGGTGCAGCGTGCGGCCGCCGAAGGCCAGCGCCGTCACCACCGGGATGTCACGTTCGGCCAGCTCGGCGGCGAAATCGTGCTCTTCCTGGATCTGCGCGTCGCTCCAGCGCTCCGGGCGGTAGAACTTGGCCACCAGCGGCGTGCCGTCCTCGATGCCGATCTGGTAGACGCGATTTTCGTAGCTGTTCAGCGCCAGCAGGCGGCCGTCGCAGCGCAGGCCGAGGCTTTCCACCGCATCGAGCAGGAAATCCGGGGTCAGGCGCGAAAAGGGGTGCAGGGAGTTGGCTGTCATGACCGGCATTATAAGGCGCATGGCGTGATGCTTTGCGATTTGTCGGCCAGCCTTTACCATCCGCGGATGAGTTCAACTTCCTTTAGCTATTTCCAGTCCGAAGACCGCCTGCTGGTGGTGGTGCAGCCGGGCGACCACAAGCTGTGGCTGACCCGGCGCCTGACGCGCTCCATCGTCGACGACATCGCGCGCCTGTTCGCCAGCCAGGTGCCCGGCGACGGCATTCCCGGCGCCGGCAACGAGGACGAGCGCATCGCGCTGGAGCACCGCATGGCGATGAACGAGGAAGACCTCGACGGCCGCGACCAGCATCACCGCCCGCTGCAGTTCAGCGACAGCGCGCCGGCGCGGCCGGGCGACAGCGACATCCTGCTGTGCACCGGGCTGGATGCGCAGCTGGGCCGCGACTATGCCAGCCTCAGCTTTGTCTGCGGCGACAAGACGCTGAACCTGCGCCAGAGCCGTCCCGGTTTTCACCGTTTCCTGCGCACGCTGCTGCTGTGCGCCGACAAGGCCGAGTGGCAGCTGCCGGCCATCCCGGCGTGGCTGACGCAGAGCCTGCTCGGCGAGCTGCTGGCCAACCTGCCGCCGCTGGACGAAAACGACGAGCAGGATCTGCCATGAGCCACCGGCGCGCGTTAAGGCTTGCTTCAGCCGCCGCTGCCAGCATTCCCCCTTTTTTCCGGAGCCCGGTATGAACCCGCATCCGTCGCCCTCCCTGCAGCAGGCCGCGCAGCGCAGCCTGTGGCTCAGCGTCGCCGTCAACGTCGTGCTCACCGTGCTGCAGATCGTCACCGGGCTGTGGGCCGGCTCGCAGGCGCTGGTCGCCGACGCGCTGCACTCGCTGTCCGACCTGATCGCCGACTTCGTCGCGCTGCTGGCGCGCCGCCACAGCCACAAGGCGCCGGACGACGACCACCACTACGGCCACCAGCGCTACGAGACCGCCGCCTCGCTGGCGCTGGGCCTGTTGCTGCTGGGCGCCGGTGCCAGCATGCTGCTGGGTGCAGGCAACAAGATCACCAGCGCCACGCCGCTGGCGCCGGTGCACCAGGCGGCGCTGTGGGTCGCGCTGCTGACGCTGCTGGCCAAGGAGTTGCTGTTCCGCTACATGCTGAAGATCGCCAGCGAGGTCAAATCCAGCATGCTGGTGGCCAACGCCTGGCATGCGCGCGCCGACGCCGCCTCGTCGCTGGTGGTGGCGCTGGGCATCGCCGGCAACCTCGCCGGCTACACCTGGCTCGATCCGCTGGCGGCGGCGCTGGTCGGCTTCATGGTCGGCAAGACCGGCTGGGGCTTCGCCTGGGACGCGCTGCACGACCTGATGGACCGCGCCGCCGACGCGGACACCGTGGCCGCCATCCGCGCCACGCTGCTGGCAACGCCGGGGGTGCAGGGCGTGCACGACCTGCGCACGCGGCGCATGGCCGACCAGATCCAGGTCGACGTCCACCTCGAGATCGACGGCAACCTGACCGTGCACCAGGGCCACGACATCGCCGCCGCGGCGCGGCTGCGGGTGATGAGCAGCCAGCCGGTGCTGGACGTGATGACCCACATCGACCCGGTGTGAACGCCTGCGGCCAACCTTGGTACCTGTTCACGATCTAAACCGCACACAGGAAAACACCGTGACGCCGCCATGGCGTCACGGTGTCTTGGTACGGTGCCGTTCACCCCGCCGCCCCGGCCGCCGCCAGGCCGGCGCGACACCGTCACGCACACCGCCTCAGGCGGCGTCGTGTTCTGCCGCCAGCGGCGCCCCGCCCAGCGCCTGATACAGCGTGACCGTGGCCGCCAGCTGCTCCTGTCGCGCCGCCAGCCATGCCGACTCCGCCGCCAGCGTATTCGCCTGCGTTTCCAGCAGCGTGTCGCGCGCCAACGCCCCCAGCCGGTAACGCGCGCTGTCGATCTGTTCCGTGCGCCGCGCCGCGCCCAGCTTTGCCTGCTGCGCCTGCATCCCCTGCTCGCCGCTGGCCACTTCGTGCAGCGCGTCATCCGCCTGCTGCAGTGCGGCCAGCACCGTGCTACGCCAGTTCTGCAACTGTTCCTGATACTGCGCCTCGCTCAGCGCCACGCCGGCCTTCAGCTTGCCGCCGTCGAACAGCGGTGCCGCCAGGCTGGCCAGCGCGCTGCCCAGCCACTGTGCCGGGCCGCCGCCGGCGCTGCTGAGTACGCCCTGCAGCGACAGCGTCAGCGTCGGGTACAGCGCGGCGCGCGCCGCCGCCACGTCGCCCTGCAGCGCCTGCAGCGTGGCGTCGGCGGCGCGGATGTCCGGTCGCCGCTGCAGCAGCGCTGCCGGCTGGATGTCGGCCGGCAACGGCAGGGCCAGCGCCTGCAACTTGCTGCCCTGCGGCCGGAAATCCTGCGGCGCCTTGCCGCACAGCACCGCCAGCGCGTTGTAGGCCTGCTGCAATTCCAGGCGCTGCGCCGCCAGCGTCGCCTGCAGCGTGGCGATGCTCTGCACCAGCTCCGTCTCGTCGCGCGGCGCCGTCTGCCCCAACCGGATCTGCTGCTGCAACAGGCTCAGCCGCTGCGTCAGCAGCAACAGCCGCCGGCTGTCCAGCTGCTGCTGTTCGTCCAGTAGCAGCAACGAGAAATACTGGCGCGCCACCTCGCTCTCCAGCGTCAGCGCCGCCGCATCGCGGCTGGCGACACTGGCCACCAGCCGTGCGCTGTCGCCGGCCAGCAGCGCCTGCTGCTGCCCCCACCAGTCGAGCTGGTAGCTCAGCGTCGGCGTCAGGCTGACGCTGCTGCTGCCCTGCTGCCGCTGCGCGCTGCCGGACAGGTTCAGCTGCGGCAGGCTGCCGGCGGCGGTCTGCGTCCGCACCGCCTGCGCCTTGGCGATCGCCGCCTGCGCCGCCAGCAGCTCCGGGTTGGCGGCGCGGGCGTCGGCGATCAGCTGCACCAGCTCGGCGCTGCCGAAGGCCTGCCACCATGCGGCATTGCTGCGCGGCGCGTGCCACTGGCCGGCCGGCGCGCGCCAGCTGTCCTGCTGCAGCGGGATGTCGGCAGTACCAGGCGTTGCGGCCAACGTTGTCGTGCTGCAGGCCAGTGCCAGCGCCAGCACGCTCAGACGCCGACGCCAGGATGAATGTTGTTTCATGATTGTGTTCCTGATTATTCCGCGGCCAGTGCCAGCACCGGGTCCAGCTGCGCCGCCTTGCGCGCCGGCAGGTAGCCGAACACGCAGCCGGTGGCAAAGGCGCAGCCGAACGCCAGCAGCGGCGGCAGCAATGAAAACGCCACCGACACCCCGCCCAGGCGCAGGCCCCACACCAGCGCCAGTCCCAGCACGATGCCGATCACGCCGCCGAGGCCGCACACCAGCACCGCCTCGACATTGAACTGCAGCAGGATGGCCTGCATCCGCGCGCCGGTGGCCATGCGCAGCCCGATCTCGCGGGTGCGCTCGGTCACCGACACCAGCATGATGTTCATCACCCCGATGCCGCCGACCAGCAGCGACACCGCCGCCACCGAGCCCAGCAGCAGCGTCAGCGTGTTCTGCGTCGAGGTGATCATCTCCACCAGTGACGCGGTGTTGCGCAGCTGGAAGTCCTCGCTGCCGTGGCGCGCACGCAGCAGCTGCTGCAGCATGCTTTCGGTGGCGCCGCTGACGCCGATGTCGGCGATCTTCACCGTGATCGAACTGACGAACTGGCCGCCGAACAGCCGCGACTGCGCGGTGGACAGCGGCACGAAGGCGACGTCGTCCTGATCCTGGCCGAAGGTATTGGCGCCCTTGCTGCTCATCACCCCCACCACCTCGAACGGGATGTTGGACACCATCACGTACTGGCCGACCGGCTCCTGCCCGGCCGGGAACAGGCTGTCGACCACGGTCTGCCCCAGCACGATCACCGCCGCCTGCGCTCGTTCTTCCGCCGCGCCGAAGAAGGCGCCGCGGCTGACCGTCCAGTCCTTGACGCGGCCGTAGCTCGGCCACACGCCCTGCACCTGCTGCGTCTGGTAGTCGCGGTTGCCGACGCGCAGGGTGGCGCTGCCACTGCGCATCGGCACCACGCCGTCGATATTGGGCAGCCCCTGCATCGCGCTGGCGTCGGCGGCGGTGAGGGTGGCAATCTCGCCCGTCGAGCGGATGCCGGCGGCGCCGGGGCGCACCAGCAGCAGGTTGGTGCCCATCGCTTCAATGCGCTGCAGCACGTCGGCCTTGCTGCCGTCACCGATCGCCAGCATGGTCACCACCGCGGCGACGCCGATGATCACCCCCAGCAGCGTCAGCGCGGTGCGGAACAGCTTGGCGCGCAGGCTGCCCAGCGCCATGTGCAGCGTCTCCAGCCACGGCACCGCGGCGGGCTGCCGCACCGGCGCCGGCGTTGCCGTGACGGCTGCGGCCAACGTTGGCCGCGCCAGCGCGCCGCTGTCGGATTCGATGCGGCCGTCGCGCAAGCGCACGATGCGCTCGGCGTGGCGGGCAATATCAAGATCGTGGGTGATCAGCACGATGGTGCGTCCCTCGCGGTGCAGCTGCTGCAGCAGCGCCAGCACCTGCTCGCCGCTGTGGCTGTCCAGCGCACCGGTCGGCTCGTCGGCGAGAATCACCGGCGCGTCGTTGATCAGCGCACGCGCGATCGACACCCGCTGCTGCTGGCCGCCGGACAGCTGCCCCGGCTTGTGCGTCAGCCGCGTGCCCAGCCCCAGCCTGGTCAGCAGCTGCTGCGCCCGCTGGCGGCGCTGCTGGCGACCGACGCCGGCGTAGATCGCCGGCAGCGCCACGTTGTCCTCGGCGCTTGCCGTCGCCAGCAGGTTGTAGCGCTGGAACACGAAGCCGAAGCTGTCGCGGCGCAGCACCGCCAGCGCGTCGCCGTCCAGCGTCGCCACGTCCTGGCCGTTGACCAGATAGCGGCCGTGGCTGGGGCGGTCGAGGCAGCCGAGGATGTTCATCAGCGTCGACTTGCCGCAGCCGGACGGCCCCAGCAGCGCGACGAACTCGCCGGCGGCGATGTCCAGCGTGATGTCGGCCAGCACCGGCACCGTCTCGTCGCCGCTGGGGTAGTGCTTGCCCAGTTGTTGCAGGCTTAACAGTGCGCCCATGTCAGCCTCCCGGTGGCGGCGGCATGCTGCCGGCCTTGCTACTGTCGGCGCTCTGCTGCGCCAGCACCAGCTGTTCGCCGGCACGCAGGCCGCTGCGGATCGCCGCCTGGCTGCGGGTGACCAGCGCCACCTCCACCTCACGCGTTTCCGGCTGGCCGTCACGGTTCAGCACCTGTGCACGGTAGCGCTTGCCGCCCGATGCCAGCGGCTGCAGCGCGGAAAGCGGCACCACCGGCAGGCCGCTGACGCGGGCGAGGCGGAAAAACACCTGCGCCGTCATGTCGATCATCAGCTTGTGGCCGGGGTTGGCGACGTCCAGCAGCACGGTGTACAGCACCACGTCGTTGCTGGTGGTCGGGGTCGGCTTGATCTGGCGGATGCTGGCGGCGTGGCGGGTCTGGCTGTCGCCCAGCGTGGTGAAATAGGCGGCCATGCCGGGGCGCAGCAGCGGGATGTCGGCCTCGGCCACCTCAGCCTCTACCGTCATGGTGTCCAGCCGTGCCACGCGCAGCAGCGTCGGCGCCGACTGGCTGGCGTTGATGGTCTGCCCCTGCAGCACCGTCTGCGACACCACGGTGCCGTCGAGCGGCGCATAGATGCGGGTGTAGCCAAGGTTGGCCGCATCGCCCTTCAGCGTCGCCTGCGCCTTGGCCAGCTGCGCCTGCAGCGAGCGCTCGCCGGCACGCGCCTGGTCGAAGCCGGCCTGCGCCTGCTCCAGCGTCTCGGCGGTGGTGGCGTCCACCTTGGCCAGCGCGGTTTGCCGTGTCAGCAGCTGGCGCGCACGCACGGTGGCGACCTGCTGCTGCTCCAGCTGCGCCTGCAGATCGGCGACCGCGGCCTGGTCGGCGGCGACCTTGGTCTGGTACACCTCGGGATCGATCTGCGCCAGCAGCTGGCCTTTTTTCACCTGGTCGCCGATGGCGACATAGACACGGCTGAGCTGGCCGGACACCTGCGCGCCGACATCGACATAGTCGCGCGGCGCCAGCGCGCCCTGCGCGGTCACGGTTTGTTCCAGCTCGCCGATGCTGACGCGCTGCGTCAGCCATTGGGTGCTCGCCGCCGGCTTTGGCCACAGCGTGCAGGCGGCCAGCACCACCGCCGCGAGCAGCAGCAGGCCGAGGCCGTAGCGGCGCCAGTGGCGTGCCGGATTTGCTGCCGGATTTGCTGATTGTTGCGTCATGACATCCTCCAATACGGATGCCCATTTCAGCGCAGCAAGTTGTCGCCATCATCACCGCAATGTATCAGGCTGCTGACAATCGTCGCCGCAAGGGTAATTCCGCATTGGCAGGCGCGCCGGCACGGGCTTTAATCCAGAACAAGCCTGCCCGGGCATTGCGCTGGAGACCCCGCTTACGCCATGAACGTCGCCCTTTTCATTCCCTGTTTCGTCAACGAACTGTATCCGCACGTGGCGATGGCCACCGCCGAGCTGCTGGAAGGCTACGGTATCGATGTCGTCTACCCGCTGGAACAGTCCTGTTGCGGCCAACCATTGAGCAACAACGGCGACAGCCAGGGCGCCTGCGACGCCGCGCGCCGCTTTACCGGCGTGTTCAAGGACTACGACTACATCGTGTCGCCGTCCGGCAGCTGCGTGTCCCACGTCAAGCACCACTACCCGTGGTACATCGCCGACGACGCCGACTACCAGGCGCTGCAGCCGCGCGTGTACGAGATCGTGGAATTCCTGCAGGACGTGCTGAAGGTGGACAGGCTGCCCAAGCCGGTGTACTTCCCGCACCCGGTGTCCATCCACCAGAGCTGCCACGGCCTGCGCGAGCTGGGCCACGCTGCACCGTCGGAGCTGATGATTCCCTACCACTCGCGGCTGGAACGCATCCTGCAGCTGGTGGACGGCATCGACGTGCGACTACCGGAGCGCCGCGACGAATGCTGCGGCTTTGGCGGCACCTTCAGCGTCGACGAGCCGGAAGTGTCGGTCACGATGGGCGAGGACCGCGTCGCGCAGCACGAAGCCACCGGCGCCGAATTCATCGTCGGCGCCGACCCGTCCTGTCTGATGCACATGGGCGGCATCATCCGCCACAAGTGCCGCCCGATCCGCCCGCTGCACATCGTCGAGATCCTCACCGGACGCGGAGGCGCGGCATGAAGAACGACAACATCAACCACGCCGAAGCAGCGGCGGCCTTTTTGCAGGACCGCGAACAGGCACGCTGGCACGACAGCGCCATCTGGTGGGTGCGGCAGAAGCGCGACGCGCAGGCCAGGCAGTTGCCGGAGTGGGAACAGCTGCGCGCACTGGCGCAGCAGATCAAGGCGCACACGCTGTCGCGACTGGACGAGTATCTGACCGAATTCCAGGCCAACGCCGAGCAGAACGGCGTCACCGTGCACTGGGCGGCCGACGCCGATGAGCACAACCGCATCGTGCACGGCATCCTGGCTGCGGGGGGCGTCAAGAAGCTGGTGAAGTCCAAGTCGATGCTGACCGAGGAATGCGGGCTGAACCCGTATCTGGAGCAGCGCGGCATCGAGGTGATCGACACCGATCTGGGCGAGCGCATCGTGCAGCTGCGCCACGAGCCGCCGAGCCACATCGTGATGCCGGCGATTCACCTGAAGAAGGAACAGATCTCCGAGCTGTTCCATAAGGAACTCGGCACCGAGGCCGGCAATAACGATCCGACCTACCTCACCCACGCCGCACGCGCCAACCTGCGTGAGCATTTCCTCAGTGCCGGTGCCGGCCTGACCGGCGTCAACTTCGCCATCGCCGAAACCGGTGGCGTGGTGGTGTGCACCAACGAGGGCAACGCCGACCTCGGCACCGCGCTGCCGCCCATCCACATCGCCAGCATGGGGCTGGAAAAGATCATCCCCAAGCAGGCGCATCTGGGCGTATTCACCCGGCTGCTGGCACGCTCCGCCATCGGCTCGCCGATTACGACTTACACGTCGCACTTCCAGCAGGCGCGGCCGGGCGGCGAGATGCACATCGTCATCGTCGACAACGGCCGCAGCGACATCCTCGGCAGCGACGACTTCTCGCAGAGCCTGCGCTGCATCCGCTGCGGCGCCTGCATGAACACCTGCCCGGTGTATCGCCGCTCCACCGGCCACAGCTACAGCTACATCATTCCGGGGCCGATCGGCTCCACGCTGGGCCCCAGCCGCGACATCAGGAAGCACGGCAGCATGGCCTTTGCCTGCACCACCTGCGGCTCATGCAGCAATGTCTGCCCGGTGAAGATCAACCTGCACGAACAGCTGATCCTGCAACGCAAGCGCGCCTTCGACGCCGGCACGCTGAAGCCGGTGAAGAAAATGGGCCTGCTGGCGATGCGCTTCCTGACCCAGCACCCGTCGCTGATGGACACCGGCGGCAAGCTGATGCGCAAGGTGGTACCGATCCTGCCGCAGGCGCTGACGCAGCACAGCGCGTGGAGCCGGCCGGGGCGCGATCTGCCGCAGATGCCGGCGCAGAGCTTCAAGGAAATGTGGCAGGCACGGCAGAAGGACAAGCCATGAGCGACTGGCACACCGCGCCGGTAGCGGCCGACGATTTCGAGGCGCTGCTGGCACTGCGCATCGCCGCGATGCAGCCCAGCCTGAGCGCCATCGGCCGCTTCGACGCCCAGCGCGCCCGCGACCGGCTGGCCGCCAGCTTTGCACCACAGCACAGCCGCTGGATCATGCAGCATGGCGAGCGCATCGGCTGGTACGCGCTGCACACCGCCGCCGACCACCTGTATCTGCATCACCTCTACCTGGCACCGGCACACAGCGGCCGCGGCATCGGCAGCGTGCTGCTGCGGCAGTTACAGCAGCAGGCCGCCGCACAAGACTTGCCGCTCCGGCTTGGCGCGCTGAAACACAGTGCGGCCAACCTTTTTTACCAGCGTCACGGCTTTGTGCTGTTGCAGGCCGACGACTGGGACAACCATTACCAATGGAGCGCGCCATGAGCAGCCGCGAACAGATACTGGCCAAACTGCGGCACAAGCGCCCGCACGGCCCGGCCTTGCCGGACATCGACGCCGTACCGTTCATCACCTTTGCCGACAAGTTCGACGCCTTTGCCACACTGGTGCGCAATCTCGGCGGCGACGCGGTGCAACTGCAGCCTGGCGAAACCGTCGCCGGCATCGTGGCACAACGTTGGCCGCAAGCCGGCCGCGTGGTCGATGTCACCGCCGCCAACCCGGAACAGGTCAGCACGCCGCACGACTGGCACGACGTCGATATCGCCATCGTGCCCGGCGAGCTGGCGGTGGCGGAAAGCGCGGCGGTGTGGGTCAGCCACGCCGGCAACAGCCAGCGCGCGCTGTACTTCCTCACCCAGAAACTGGTGCTGGTGGTGCCGCGCGATGCCATCGTCGACACCATGCGCGACGCCTACCAGCGCGTCAGCATCCGCGAGCACGGCTTTGGCGGCTTCATCAGCGGCAGCTCGCGCACCGCCGACATCGAACAGAGCCTGGTAATGGGCGCACACGGCGCGATGGCGGCGCTGGTGATCTTCGTGTGAACCGAATCTGCGTTGTAGCTTCTCTTGACACGGCCTGCGGGCCGTTTTTTTTTGGACGCAAAAAGGGCCGCAGCGCGCTGCGGCCCCAGACCGATCTAGCCGCCGCCTCAGGCGCCGGCGGTATCCTGCTCGGCGGCGAACAGCCAGCCGCCCAGCCCGCCGCCGATGGCCGCCCCCGCCAGCTGCGCCAGTACAAAGCCGCCGACATCGGCCGGCGCGATGCCGGCAAAGGTATCGCTCAGGCTGCGCGCCAGCGTCACCGCCGGATTGGCGAACGAGGTCGAGGCGGTAAACCAGTACGCCGCCACGATGTACAGCGCCACCAGCAGCGGCACCTTGTCGCGGGCGTGACGCACGCCGCCCAGAATGGTCAGCAGCAGGCCGGCGGTGGCGGTGACCTCGGCCAGCCACTGCGGCCAACCGCTGCGCAGGTGCTGCGATTCCTGCAGCAAGGGCAGGCCGAACATCGCGTGCGCCAGCAGCACGCCGGCGACGGCGCCGGCCACTTGCGCCGCCAGATACGGCAGCACGCGCGGCCACGGCAGCTCGCCGCGCGCCGCCATCACCAGGCTGACCGCCGGATTGAAGTGCGCGCCCGACAGCGGCCCGAACAGCGTGATCAGCACCAGCAGGCCGGCGCCGGTGGCCAGCGCATTGGCCAGCAAGGCGACCGCGTCATTTCCTGCGGCCAACGTTTGGCCCATGATGCCGGAGCCAACCACCACCGCCAGCAGCAAGGCACTGCCGATGGCTTCTGCAACCAATGCCCGCATCGTTTATGCCTTCCCGATGGCGGCCAGTTCGGCCTTCAGTTCGTCCTCGCCCATCGCGGCGATGTCCAGCGCCACGAAGCGGCTGACGCGGCGATGGATGATCTGGTACGCCGTCGCGAACGCCGCCATCGCCTCTTCATCATTGCTGCCGACGCCGGCCGGATCTTCCAGCCCCCAGTGCGCACGCAGCGGCGTGCCCGGCCACAGCGGGCAGGTTTCGCCGGCGGCGCTGCCGCAGACGGTGAACACGAAGTCCATCTGCGGCGCGCCCGCCACGCCGAACTCGTCCCAGCTCTTGCTGCGGTAGCCGCTGCTGTCGATGCCGTGCTGTTCCAGGGTCTTCAGCGCGTAGGGGTTGACCTTGCCGGCAGGCCGGCTGCCGGCGCTGTAGCCCTTGAAGCGGCCCTGGCCCAGATGGTTGATCAGTGCTTCGCCGAGAACGCTGCGCGCCGAGTTGCCGGTGCACAGGATCAGCACGTTGTAGACCTTGTCAGTCACGGGACTTCCTTTCCTTGGAAACGATGGCTTCGATGTTCTTGCGCGCGATCAGCTGGACTTTTTGCGGCGCCGGCGCGCAGCAGGCGCTGGCCGTGGCGCTGCTATCGGCCGGGGCGCAACAGGCGTCGGCGGCCTCCAGCGCGGCGGGGGCCGGGGCACAGCAGCTGTCGGGGTTGGCCGCAGCGGCTGCCGGCGCGTCGTTATAGGTCGGCGCGCTGTCCAGCGTGTGGTAGGTTTCCCAGGCGATGCCGGACGGGTCCTGCACCCAGTGCTTGTCCGATTTGGCGTAGCAGCAGGTGGTACCCTCTTCCGTCAGCGCCGCCATGCCGGCGGCGTCGATGCGCTGCTTCAGCTCGGCCAGCTCGTCGCCGTTTTCGGCTTGGATGCCGAGGTGATCCAGCCCGGCCGGAGCGCCACGCTGGCTGATGGCGAAGTTGACGCGCGGGTCATCCAGCAGCCACTTGGCGTAGTCGGGTTTCAGTACCGTCGGTTCGGCGCCGAACAGCGCGTTGTAGAAGCGCACGCTGGTGGCCAGCTCGTCCACCGACACGTGAATATGCAGTCGTTTCATCACAGTTCTCCGGTTCAGCAGGCACAGCCGTCGGCGCTGGAAGCGCGACAGCAGTTTTCGGTCATAAACGCCAGCAGCGCGTTCATGCTGGCGAAGTTGGCGGCGTAGATCACGAAGCGGCCATCCTGGCGACCCTCGATCAGCGCCGCGTTGGACAGCTCTTTCAGATGGAAGGACAGCGTGGCCGGCGCGCAGCCCAGCGCCTCGGCCAGCTCGCCGGCGGCGCGACCGGCGGGGCCGGCCTCCACCAGCTGGCGGAACACCGCGAGGCGGGTTTCCTGCGCCAGCGCGGCCAGCATCTTGACGGCGGATTTCGTTTCCATATTTTGACAATCATTGAAATATTGAAGCGATTATCGCCAAGGCCGTGGCAAAACACAAGTCGCGAAGGTGGCAACACGGAAAAGTGGGTGGCTGCACCGCCGGCGCCGCGTGGCGGGCTGGCAGTAGCGATGGGAGCGTTAGCGATGGCGGTTGCGCTCAACACAAGGTTGGCCGCAAGGCCTGCGGCCAACCTTGCGCTACGCCGCCTGCGGTAGCGGCGGTGCCGCCGGCTTCGGCTTGGCGACGATGTGCCCGGACAGCAGGCTGGCGCTGGCGATCAGCGCGCCGCCGATCCACTCCTGCAGCTGCATGCGCTCGCCGGCGAGCAGATAGGCGGAGATGGCGGCGAACAGCAGCTCCATCAGCATCAGCGTCATCACCTGCGTCGCCGGCAGGATGGACAGCCCGTGCATCGAGATGATGCTGGTCGCCAGCAGCGTGACGCCCAGCACCAGCACGATCAGCAGCACCTCGCCGTGCAGCAGCGCCAGCTCCGCGCCCAGCTGGCCGCGCCACAGCAGCGACGCCAGGCCGCAGGCGGCCACGCCCAGCCACACCATCGACGATTTCAGCGCCACCGGCAGCGCGTGCGCTCTCTTGGACAGCACATTGCCCAGCGCGAAGCTGATGCCGCCGGACAGCGCCAGCCAGTCGGCGCGGCTGGAGAAGAAGTCGCCGCTGAACAGCCCCGGGCGGTACAGGATCACCAGCATGCCGCCCAGCGACATCGCGATCACCAGCCAGCCGATGCGGCTCAGCCGCTCGTGCAGCAGCAGCCAGGAGAACAGCGCGCTC
This sequence comes from Vogesella sp. EB, assembly GCF_001037925.1. Taxonomy (NCBI): domain Bacteria; kingdom Pseudomonadati; phylum Pseudomonadota; class Betaproteobacteria; order Neisseriales; family Chromobacteriaceae; genus Vogesella; species Vogesella sp. EB. The sequence goes on from NZ_LFDT01000009.1 coordinate 28,913, forward strand.
CACAGCGGCGACAGGTAGAACAGCAGCAGCACGCGCATCACCTGCCCTTCCGACACCGCCCAGGTGTAGCTGAAGTTGCACCAGCCATAGAGCAGCGCCAGCGGCACCAGGATGAACTCGAAACGCGCCTCGCGGCGGAATACCTCGCGGAACAGCACCACGCCCAGCGCGGCGGAGACCAGGTACACCGTCAGCGAGGTGGCGGCGGTGGAAAAGCCGGCCTCGTGCAGCGTGCGAAACGGGAACCACATCAGCCCCCACACCAGTGCCGTGGTCAGTGCGCACGTCACCGCCAGCAGCTTTTGTTTTGCCAGATTCATAGTCTTTTCTTACACTTGTCGTTTTGTTGCATTGCAAGGAAGCGGCGTTGAATCCCCACCTCGAACTGTTGCAGCCCTACCCGTTCCAGCGTTTGCGCGGCCTGCTGGCCGGCGTGACGCCTCCCGCCGACCTGCCGCACATCAACCTGTCGATCGGCGAGCCGAAGCACCCGACCCCGGCGGTGGTGAAACAGGCGCTGATCGATGCGCTGGACGGCCTGGCCGCCTACCCGGCCACCCTCGGCAGCGACGCGCTGCGCAGCGCCTGCGCCGGCTGGCTGCAGCACCGCTACGGCGTCAGCGTGGACGCCGCCCGCGAAGTGCTGCCGGTGTGCGGCAGTCGCGAGGCGCTGTTTTCCTTCGTGCAGGCGGTGATCGATCCGCGCGGCGAACAGAAGCCGGTGCTGATCTCGCCCAACCCGTTCTACCAGATCTACGAAGGCGCCGCGCTGCTGGCCGGCGCCGAACCCTACTATGTCAATTGCCTGGCCGCCAACCGCTACCAGCCGGACTGGGCGGCGGTGCCGGAGGCGATCTGGCAGCGCACGCAGGTGGTCGTAGTATGCAGTCCGGGCAACCCGACCGGGGCGGTGATGTCGCTTGCCGACTGGAACACACTGTTCTCGCTGTCCGACCGCTACGGTTTCATCATCGCCAGCGACGAGTGCTACTCCGAGATCCACTTCGGCACCCCGCCGCTGGGCGGGCTGCAGGCGGCGCAACAGCTCGGCCGCGGCTTCGAGCGGCTGGTGATGTTCACCAGCCTGTCCAAGCGTTCCAATGCCCCCGGCCTGCGCTCCGGCTTCGTCGCCGGCGATGCCAAAGTGCTGGAAAAATTCCTGCTGTATCGTACCTATCATGGCAGCGCGATGAGCGTCACCATCCAGCAGGCCAGCATCGCCGCGTGGAACGACGAAGAGCATGTTGCGGCCAACCGTGACGCGTATACTGCCAAATTCGATGCCGTCACCGCGCGCCTGGCGCAGGTGCTGGACGTCACGCGGCCGGACGCCGGCTTCTACCTGTGGGCGGCGGTGCCCGGCGGTGACGATGCCCGCTTCGCCCGCGAGCTGTTCGCGCAGCAGCACATCACCGTGCTGCCCGGCAGCTTCCTCGCCCGCGACGCGCACGGCGTCAACCCCGGCGCCGGCCGTGTGCGCCTGGCGCTGGTGGCGCCGCTGGCGGAATGCGTCGCCGCCGCCGCGCGCATCGAACAGTTTTTGCAGCAGTACCACTAAAACCAATAACACAACCGAACAACCAAACCAGCAGAAAACCCATCATGTCTGTAGAAATCCACCTTGCCAAAGGACTGAGCCACATGCACCCGATTCAAGCCCTCATCGAAGAAGCTTTTGAAAAACGCGCCGAGATCACCCCGGCCACCGTCTCCGCCGAGCTGAAGTCGGCGATCGAACAAGTGATCAACGAGCTGGATGAAGGTCGCCTGCGCGTCGCCGAGAAGAACGGCAGCGACTGGGTGGTCAACCAGTGGGTGAAGAAGGCGGTACTGCTGTCGTTCCGCATCCGCGACAACGAAGTGCTGGACGACGGCGTGTCGCGCTACTTCGACAAGGTCGACACCAAGTTCAACGACTGGAACCAGCAGCGCTTCCAGGACGCCGGCTTCCGCGTGGTACCGGGCGCCGTGGCACGCAAGGGCAGCTTCATCGCCAAGAACACCGTGCTGATGCCGTCCTACGTGAACATCGGCGCCTACGTTGACGAAGGCACCATGGTCGACACCTGGGCCACCGTCGGCAGCTGCGCGCAGATCGGCAAGAACGTGCACCTGTCCGGCGGCGTCGGCATCGGCGGCGTACTGGAGCCACTGCAGGCCAACCCGACCATCATCGAGGACAACTGCTTCATCGGCGCGCGTTCGGAAGTGGTGGAAGGCGTGATCGTCGGCGAAGGCTCGGTGATCTCGATGGGCGTGTACATCGGCCAGTCGACCAAGATCTACGACCGCGAAACCGGCGAAGTCACTTACGGCCGCATTCCGCCAGGCTCGGTGGTGGTGTCCGGCAACCTGCCATCGAAAGACGGCAGCCACAGCCTGTACTGCGCGGTGATCGTGAAGAAGGTCGACGCGCAGACGCGCAGCAAGACCAGCATCAACGAACTGCTGCGCGGCGTGTAAGCCGGCGCCGGTGCCACACCATGCACCGGCCTGCCACACTTGCACCCGTCATGGCGCCGCCTTTTTGCGCCATGCAGCATAGGCAGGTACAATAGCGGGGCAAAGCGGAGGGGATCGTGAATACGATCCCCTTACCTGTTCCCCCCAAGGACTCGCCACCACATCGTGCAAAACGACAGTTTCATCGAATTCAACCGCGTCAGCTTCGGCTATGGCGACCGGCTCATCCTGCAGGACATCTCGCTGAAAATCGGCCGTGGCCAGCTGGTCGCCATCATGGGCGGCAGCGGCAGCGGCAAGACCACGCTGCTGCGGCTGATCGCCGGCCAGATCCGCGCCCAGCAGGGCCAGGTGCTGGTCGACGGCCGCGACGTTGGCCGCATGAACCAGCGCGAGCTGTACCAGCACCGCCGTCGCATGGGCATGCTGTTCCAGTTCGGCGCGCTGTTTACCGACCTGCCGGTGTTCGACAACGTCGCGTTCCCGATCCGCGAGCACACCTCGCTCAGCCCGGAGATGGTGCGCGACCTGGTGCTGATGAAACTGCACGCGGTCGGCCTGCGCGGCACCGAGGCACTGATGCCGGCCGAGCTGTCCGGCGGCATGTCGCGCCGCGTCGCGCTGGCACGCGCCATCGCGCTCGACCCGCAGATCATGCTCTACGACGAACCGTTCACCGGGCTGGACCCGATCTCGCTGGCCACCATCGCGCTGCTGATCAAGAAGCTGAGCGACGCGCTGGGCACCTCGGCGGTGATGGTCACCCACGACGTGCACAAGTCGCTGGAAATCGTCGACTACGTCTACTTCATCGCTGGCGGCAAGATCGCCGCCGCCGGGACACCGGACGAGGTCCGCGCCTCCGATTCGCCGTGGGTACACCAGTTCGTGCACGGCGAGGCCGACGGCCCGGTGCATTTCGCCTACCCGGCACAGCAAAGTCTGGCCGGCAGCTTCGGCCTGGAGGGCGCATGATGCTGGACAATCTGCTCGCACCGCTGCGCAAACTCGGTCACAGCACCATCAATGCCGTCTGGAAGCTGGGCGTGATGAGCCGCTTCCTGCTGGCCATCATCGCCCACTCCGGGCAAAGCCTGCTGCGCTTCCAGCTCACCATCCGCGAGGTGTACTTCGCCGGCGTGCTGTCGCTGATCATCATCGTGGTGTCCGGCCTGTTCGTCGGCATGGTGCTGGGGCTGCAAGGCTACAACACGCTGTCGCGCTTCGGCTCCGCCGACGCGCTGGGCGCACTGGTGGCGCTGTCGCTGCTGCGCGAACTGGGCCCGGTGCTGGCCGCGCTGCTGTTCGCCAGCCGCTCCGGCAGCGCGATGACCGCCGAGATCGGCCTGATGAAGGCCACCGAACAGCTGGAGGCGATGAGCGTGATGGCGGTCGATCCGATCGCCCGCGTGGTGGCGCCGCGCTTCTGGGCCGGCGTGATCTCGATGCCGATTCTTGCCGCGCTGTTCAACGTGATGGGCATCTTCGGCGGCTATCTGGTCGGCGTGGTGATGATAGGCCTGGACGAAGGCACCTTCTGGTCGCAGATGCAGAACAACGTCGACCTGCACTTCGACGTGATCAACGGCCTGATCAAGAGCCTGTTCTTCGGCATCGCGGTGACGCTGATCGCGGTGTTCGAAGGCTTTGACGCCACGCCCACTGCCGCGGGCGTCTCTTCTGCCACCACCCGTACCGTGGTGACCTCGGCTCTGGTTATCCTGGCGCTGGACTTTGTCCTGACCGCCTTCATGTTTTAGGAATTCGCCATCATGAAACGTTCCATCATTGATTTGTGGGTCGGCATCTTCGTCGCCATCGGTCTCGCCTCGGTGACCTTCCTGGCTCTGAAAGTGGCCAACCTGACGCCGCAAAGCAACAACAACAGCTACACCCTGATCGCCGAATTCGACAATATCGGCGGCCTGAAGGTGAAGGCGCCGGTGAAATCGTCCGGCGTGGTGGTCGGCCGCGTCAGCAATATCGAGCTGGACACCCAGCGCTACGTCGCCCGCGCCACGCTGACGCTGGACGGCCAGTACCATTTCAGCCGTGACACCAGCGCCGAAATCCTCACCGCCGGCCTGCTCGGCGAACAGTACGTCGGCCTGGTACAGGGCGGCGAGGAAGAAAACCTGAAGCCCGGCGACCGCCTGCAGCTGACCTCGTCGGCACTGGTGCTGGAACAGCTGATCGGCAAGTTCATGACCAGTTTTGCCGAAGGCAACAACAAAGCCGCAGCGGCCGATGCCGCCGCTGCGGAAACTGCACCCTGAAAAAACCATCCAAGCCCTTGTTACCCGAGATACGGAAAACCATCATGAAAAAGCTGTTTGCCTGTTTTGCCCTGCTGTTCGGTCTGAGCAGCGTGGCCCACGCCGCCGACACCCCGGTGGATCTGGTACGTGACACCTCGCGCCAGGCGCTGGAAATGCTGAGCAAGGACAATGGCAAGAACAGCGCCAAGGTTCGCGAGCAGCTGATCAGCATGGTGACGCCGAAGTTCGACTTCCAGCGCATGACCGCACTGGCGGTCGGCAAGGACTGGCGCGCCGCCACCCCGGCACAGAAGCAGCAACTGGCCAAGGAATTCGAGACCCTGCTGGTCGGCACCTACTCCGCCACCATGACCCGCTTCAAGAACGCGCAGATCGAGATCAAGCCGAACGTGCTGCTCAACAACGAAGGCCGCGAGGCGGTGGTGAAGTCGGAAGTGACCCTGCCGGGCTCGGCCGAGAAGAAGCCGATCAACGTCGACTACACCCTGTACAAGACGCCACAGGGCTGGAAGGTGTTCAACGTCACCGTTGAAGGCGGCAGCCTGGTCACCATCTACCGCAACCAGTTCGGCGAACAGGTGCGCAAGAGCGGCATCGACGGCCTGATCAAGTCGCTGCAGGACAAGAACAGCGGCGCCAAGGCGGCATGAAACTGACCGAAACCCAGACCGGCGTGGTGCGCCTTGACGGCGCGCTGACCATGGACAGCGTCGCCGACACCCAGCTGCAGCTGGACAAGATGCTGGTCAACGGTGCCATGACGCTGGATTTCGGCGGCGTCAGCCACTGCGACTCCGCGGCGCTGGCGCTGCTCTTGGCGTTGCGCCGGCGCAAGGATGCGCGCAACATCAAGCTGAGCCACATCCCGGCCAGCCTGTATGGCCTCGCCCGGCTCTACGAACTGACCCCGCTGCTGGAACTGCCCCCGGAAACCCGATCATGAAACGTCTGCTTGTTGTCGGCGGCTGCCTGTTGCTGACCGCCTGTGCCAGTACCCCCAGCCATCCGCAGGACCCGCTGGAGCCGCTGAACCGCGCCGTTTACCGCTTCAACGACGCCGCGGACAAGGCGGTACTGAAACCGGTGGCGCAGGCCTACCAGCAGGTGACACCGCAACCGCTGCGCACCGGGGTCGGCAACTTCTTCGACAACCTGCGCGACGTGTACAGCGCCGCCAACAACACCCTGCAGGGCAAGGCGGAACTGGCGCTCACCGACGTGCTGCGCGTGTCGTTCAACAGTACCTTCGGCCTGTTCGGCCTGATCGACATCGCCACGCCGATGGGGCTGAAAAGCAGCAAGGCGACGCTGGGCGACACCTTCGCCCACTACGGCTGGCAGGACAGCAGCTACCTGGTGCTGCCACTGCTGGGGCCGTCCACCGTGCGTGACGGCAGCGGCATGCTGATCAGCAACTCGCTGGAGCCGGCCACCAGCGTGTTCCACACCCACACCCAGGCCTCCGTGGCGCGGGTGCTGAACGCGGTCAACACCCGCGAAAAGCTGCTGGGGCTGGAAGAAATGGTCGACGGCGCCGCGCTGGACAACTACAGCTACGTGCGTGACGGTTTTCTGCAGATGCGCGCCCACCAGCTGGGCCTGCCGCAGGGCAAGCGGCAGCAGGAAGAAGAGCTGAACATCGACGACCTGGTCGACGAGCCGGACGCCAGCGCCCCGGCGGTGAATGACACGAACGACGCCAGCGCCCCGGAGGCAAAGGACGCCAGCGCGCCCTGAGCCGGCTCCGGCCACGAACAAAGCCACCTCTGCGGTGGCTTTTTCTTTGCCGCCGACCTGACGTGGTGCGGTTGGCAGCCACGGCCAGGGTTGGCCGCAACTCTCAGAACATGCCGATCGACAGCCCCGCCGCCAGCGTGGCGCCCAGCTCCTCCGCCGCCGCCAGATCCGCCGCCGTCGCCTCGCCGCGCACGATCAGCGGCGGCAGCACCTGCTGCAGCGGATAGCCGCGCGCGATGCGCTCCACCGCCTGCACCGCGCCGCGACCGTCATTGCCGGCCGACACCAGCAGCGCGTAGGGCAGCCCGTCCACCCGCCCCTGCGCCGGATAGTAGGTGCGGTCGAAAAAATCCTTCAGCGCGCCGGCCATATAGCCGAAGTTTTCCGGCGTCGCCAGCAGCAAGGCGTCGGCCTGCAACAGGTCGTCAATGTCCGCCTGCAGCGCCGGCAGCTGTCGCAGGCTGACCTCCTCCGCCAGCGTGGCGATGCCGCGCGCGGCGGCATCGGCCAGCTGCAGGGTGTGGCCGCTCTGGCTGGCGTACACCAGCAGCAGCGTCTTCATGCCGCCCCCAGTCGCGCCAGCAAGGGCGCCAGCAGCACCGGCTGCGGCCACGCCGACGGCGTGACAAAGCCGCGCGCCACTTCCTGCCAGCGGCCGTCGCCGCGCACTTGCAGCTCCGCCACCAGCTGCGGCGAAACAAACTGCCGGCTGGCCAGTTGCAGCTCGGCCAGCGACAGCGTGTCCTCACGATCGAGCAAGGCCGGCGCCAGCCAGCGCAGGCGCGGCAGCTGGCACCAGCGGCTGTCCGCCGCCTGCTGCGGCCAGTCGTCGTCACACGTGATCCACCAGCCGCGATTGGCCGCTGCATTCAGTGGTGCGGCCAACCTTGTCGCCGCTGCCTGCGGCGGCGAGAACAGCCAGCCGCTGGTGCGCGCCGCCACCTCGCAGCCGGCAAAACCGTGCGGCAGACAGGCCGCCGGATGGCGCGACAATTGCAGCTGTTGCCGCGTCTTGCCGGCCTTCAGCAGCAGCGCGTCGCGCAGGCTGGCACCGACCCAGGCGCCGCCTTCCAGCTGCAGGTAGAACTTGCTGGCCGCCTCCAGATGCAGCGGCACACCGTCGACGCGCAGCAGGAAGTCGAACTCCCCGACCGTCTTGCCGCCGTCGCGCACCGGCAGGTTGGCCGCCACCAGCTCGATGTGCGGCGCGATGCCGAACCAGAATGCCAGCAGCCGCTCGGCGTAAAAACCCAGTCGCCGCACCGGGTGTGCGGCGAGATAGGCCAGCAAGGGCTGCGGCGCCACATCCAGTGCCAGCAGCTGCGGCCAACCTTGCGCGCCCAGCAGTCGCGCCGGGTCGATGTCGGCGCTGTCCTGCCACGGCGACGCGGACGTCAGCAACCAGGCCAGGTCGCGCACCGCCGGCGTGTGCAGCGCCGCAAGCGTGGTCGCCGTCATCTCAGTCGCCGCTTTTCTTGCGCGGCGGCAGCGTGCCGTCGGCAAAGCGCTGCGCCTGCTTGAAGAAGCCGCGCAGGATGTCGATCTCCTCGCGCTGCAGTGCGGCGCGGTGGAACAGCGTGCGCATGCGGCGCAGCAGGCGCTCGCTGTTGCGGTGCTCCAGATAGCCGACGTCATCCATCGCCGCTTCCAGGTGGCCGCAGAAGCTGTCGACCTCGCCCAGCGTCGCGGTGCGGTCTTCCGGCTTCAGGTAGTCGACGCTGACGCCGCTGTGGCTGAACAGCTCGTAGGTCATCACCTGCACCGCCATTGCCAGATTCAGCGAGAAGTAGTCCGGATTGCCCGGCACCGTCACCAGCCGGTTGCACTGCTCCACCTCGTCGATGGACAGGCCGAAGGTCTCGTTGCCGAACACCAGCGCCACCTGCTCGCCGTCACGCGCCCGCGCCATCAGCTCCGGCGCGGTCTCGCGCGGCGTCGACAGCGGGGTGGACAGTTCACGGCGGCGACTGGTCAGCGCGCAGGCGACGCTGACATCGGCCAGCGCCTCGGCCAGGGTGGACACCACGATGGCGTTTTCCACCACGTCCACCGCGCCGGAGGCCAGCACATTGGCCTCCTCGTGCGGGAACGCCTTCGGCTCGACCAGATACAGCCGGGTCAGGCCCATGGTTTTCATCGCCCGCGCCGCCGAGCCGATATTGCCCGGATGGCTGGGACGCGCCAGCACGACGCGAATGTTCTTCAAAAAATCAGGTACTTGGGGTTTATTCATTGGCTACTTTTGCGTAGAATCGCGGTTTATTCAAAAACTCCGCACCACGCGGGGTTTTTTTGTTCCTTAACATCGACCAGTAATATGGCAGCCGCGCCGTGGCGACCTCGCCCGCGCGCCTGCCCAGATGATTCATTCAGAGGCTATCAATGCATCCAATTCTCACCATCGCCATCAAAGCAGCACGCCGTGCGGGCAACATCATCCAGCGAGCATCGCTGAACATGGAATCCGTTCGTGTCGAAAACAAGAAGCACAACGACTTTGTTTCCGACGTAGACCGTGCCGCCGAACAGGCGATCATTGATGTGATCATGGAAGCCTATCCGAAGCACGCGATTCTAGCAGAAGAGTCCGGCGCCAAAGGCATCGGCGAGTCCGAATACGAATGGATCATCGACCCACTGGACGGTACCACCAACTTCCTGCACGGCCATCCTCAGTACTGCATTTCCATCGCGATGGCGCATCGCGGCCAGATCCAGCAAGCCGTGGTCTACGACCCGAACCGCAACGAACTGTACTCCGCCTCGCGCGGCGTCGGCTCGTTCATGAACGACCGCCGCATCCGCGTCTCCAAGCGCATCAACATGAACGAATGCCTGATCTCCACCGGCTTCCCGGTCGTGGACCAGAGCATGCTCGACACCCATCTGGCCATCCTGAAGGACGTGCTGGGCAAGACCGCCGGCGCCCGCCGCGAAGGCTCCGCCGCACTGGACCTGTGCAACGTGGCCATCGGCCGCGTTGACGGTTTCTTCGAATTCAACCTGAAGCCGTGGGACATCGCCGCCGGCAGCCTGATCGTGCAAGAGGCAGGCGGCATCGTCACCGACATGCACGGCGAGCAGACCTGGCTGGAAAGCGGCGACATCGTGGCTGCGCCGCCAAAGGTGCTGGGCCAGCTGCTGCCTATCATCGGCAAGCACGTCAAGTAATCCCCGTTGCGGCCAACGTTGGCCGCAACAGACAAACACCCCCGCGCCTCACGGCCGGGGGTGTTTTGTTTGTGGCGCGGGAACCGCTGCCGCGGCCGCGGCTCACAGCCCTAGCCCGTTCACCAGCCAGGCCCAGCACCATGACCGCCCTCAGCCCGAAAAAACTGCTGCACAGCAAGTGGAGCGCGCTCGCGCCACGCGATCGCGAAAAGCATTTCCTGGTCGTCGCCGTCGAGCATGATCCGCTGGACGCGCAGCGCGTCACCACCATCACGCTGGAAGCGGTGCTCAGCCGCCGCCACTACACCCTGCCGTGGCGGGCACTGGCCGACCCCACCCAGTGGCAGCGCGGCTGGCGCTAGCGCAGCAGAAAGCCGCGCCCGATCTCGTCGTCCTCCTCCAGCGTCCAGCTGGCTTTGCCGCTGTAGTGGGCGCGGCCGGACACGCGCACGCCGACCGCATCGTGGCCGGGCAGCTTGGCCGCACCGTTCACGCTGGCGGTGAAACGCGCGCCGGTGAGGCTCTCGAACTGGCAGGCCTCCCCTACCGCCACCAGGCCACGCGCGTGGCGTAGCGCCATGCGGGTGGTGACGCCGGAGCCGGTGGGGCTGCGATCCACTTCGGCGTCGGCGAACACGCACACATTGCGGCTGGGGCCGTCGCCGGCGCGCTCCACGCCGTCGGTAAGGATGCTGCCGTACAGAAAGCCCAGGTCCTCGGCCTCCGGGTGGCGCACGCGGATGCTGCGGCGAACCGCCTCACTCAGTGCGCTGGCGGCATCCACCACGTCGCGCAGGCGGCCGTCCAGCGACACGCCCAGGTTGGCCGCAGACGTCACCGCGTAGAAGGCGCCGCCGTAGCCGATATCGACGTTGATCTTGCCGACGCCCGGCACATGCACCGGGTGGTCGAGTGCGAAGGCGAAGGCCGGCACGCTGTCGAAGCTGATGCTGCCGTCTTCCGCCAGCCAGGCGGTCACCAGACCGCACGGGCATTCGATGCCGACCCGGGTCAGCGGCGCGCTGCGCGGCACCAGGCCGTGCTCCACCGCGTAGCGCGCCAGCGCGATCACCGCGTGGCCGCACATGGTGCTGTAGCCCTCGTTGTGGATGAACAGCACCGCGAGGTCGGCGCCGGGCAGGCTGGGGCGCACCAGCACCGCGCCATACATGTCGTAGTGGCCGCGCGGCTCGAACATCAGCAATTTGCGCACGCCGTCCAGCCGCTCGCGCATGTCGCGGCGCTTGGCCAGGATGTCGGCGCCATGGATGTCGCCCTGCAGACCGGGGATGATGCGCACCGGCTCGCCGCCGGTGTGCATTTCGATGGTGTCGAAAGTTCGGCTCTGCCAGTTCATGCGCGGTGCTCCTGTTGGCTGGCGGCCAGCGCGCAACGAGCGGCGGCCAAGTCCCAGGCGGCGCTGCCCACGCTCTTGAACAGCTTGGGCGCGGCCGGGTCGAAGCGGCCGGCCAGCGCGTCGGCCAGGCTGTGTACTTGCGCCCAGTCGACGCCGGCCTGGATCAGATCGCCGGCTTCGTGGCGGGCGCCGGGCACGTCGTCGCAGAACAACTGGCTGCCGGCGATGCTGGTCGGCCCCAGCTCGGCCATGTCCGGGCGGAAGGCGCCGGTGCCGATCAGCAAGCGGCCGGCGCGCGCCGGCTCGTTGTACAGCGGGCTGCGGCTGGTGGTAAGCAGGATCACCACCTCGGCGCCGTCGTCGATGCGGCCAACCTTGGGCGTCAGTTGCAGCGGCAAGTGCGCCAGTTGCTGGCACACCGTGGCGGCGCTGTCCGCGCTGCGGCTGTGGATGTCGACGCGCAGGCCGGGCCAGGTTTCGGCCAGCGCCGCGGCATGGGCGCGCGCCTGTTTGCCGGTGCCCACCAGCGCCACGTGGCGTGGCGGCTGCGGCAGCAGGGTCTGGATCGCCAGCAGCGATACCGCGGCGGTGCGGCGCGCGGTGACGGTGGGGCCGTCCAGCAGCAGCTGCGGCACACCGCTTGCCGCGTCGTAGACGCTGACCACGCCGTGGATAGTGGCGAGACCCTGGCCGCCGTTACGCGGGCAGACGTTGACCAGCTTGTGGATGGCGATGTCGGCGGCGCTGGCCGGCATCGACAGCAGGGTGCCGCCCTCGGGCAGCGGCAGTGCCTGCCGCTCCGGGCTGTGGATGTGGCCGGCGGCCAGCTCGGCGGCGGCCAGGGCGACCTCGCGGCACAATTCGGCCATCGGCAGGCGCGTCTGGGTAGTGGCGGCGTCGAGCACCGGCAAGGGGGAAACAATGGACATCGGGCAATCTCCGCTAAAAAAAGTGGCCGGCTTGCGCCGGCCCCAAATGCAACTGCAACTGCCTGCGCCGGCACGGCCGGCCGCCAGCGGCACCACCACAACGGCGCGCCGCCGCACCGGCGCATGATGCGCGACCGGCGGCGACGCGCCACCGTGCTTACTGCACCACGGTCTTCACCTTCCAGTCGTTGCCTTCCACCGCCGAGATGGTCACCGGCGCGTTCTTCAGGTTGCCCATGCCGTCAAAGCTGAAATCGGCGGTGACGCCCTTGTAGCCGGTCCTGGCGATCAGCGGCAGGAACTTGCCTGGCTCGGTGGAGTTGGCGCGCTTCATCGCGTCGGCCACGATCATCACACCGTCGTAGAACTGCGGCCCGAGCAGTACCACTTCCTGCTTGAAGCGTGCCTTGTAGCGGCTTTCAAAGTCGCGGCCGGCCGGACGCGAGCCCAGTTCGCCACCCGGTACCGCCGAGAAATGGCCGGCCGAGTCGGCGCCGGCCAGCTTGATGAAGGTCGGCGTGCTGAGCATGTCGCCGCCCATCAGCTTGGCGTTGATGCCGAGGCGTTTCATCTGACGCGCCATCGGTGCCGCCTGCGCGTCGGCGCCGCCGTAGAACACCACGTCCGGGTTCTGCGCCTTCAGCGCGGTGAGGATGGCGGTGAAGTCGGTGGCCTTGTCGCTGGTGTATTCACGCTTCACCGGCTTCTTGCCCATGGTCTGCAGCGACTTGATGAATTCGTCGGCGATGCCCTGGCCGTAGGCGGAGCGGTCGTCGATCACCGCGATGCGCTGCGCTTTCAGCTGCATCACCGCGTAGCGGCCGAGCGAGCCGCCGACCTGGCTGTCGCTGCCGACCAGGCGGAAGGCGGTCTTGTAGCCGGCGGTGGTGTAGGCCGGGTTGGTGGACACCGACAGCTGCGGGATGCCGGCATCGGAATAGATGCGCGACGCCGGGATCGACACCCCGGAGTTGAAGTGGCCGATCACCGCCTTGACGCCGGCATCGACCAGCCGCTGTGCCACCTGGGTGCCGACGCGCGGGTCAGCCTGGTCGTCCTCGGACACCAGCTCGAACTTCACCTTCTGGCCGGCTATGGTGATCGGCTTGGCGTTGAGGTCGTCGATCGCCATGCGGGTGGCGTTCTCGTTGTCCTTGCCGTAGTGCGCCTGCGGGCCGGACAGCGGCGAGGAAAAGCCGATCTTGACCACGGTGTCGGCCTGCGCCGCGCTGATGGCGAACGGGGCCATCATGCCGCCCAGTGCCAGGACCAGATGCAGTGCGCGTGGTGCGATGGAATGCTTCATGCTGTTTCTCCTTTGTGTTCACGACTGAAGGTTGGCCGCAAAGGCGGCTGTTTGTTGCCCAAGGTCTGTCTTGCGGTCTTGTTGCCGCGCCTGGCGTCGCTAACCACATCCCTGATCCTGCGTTGCGCCCCCTTGCCGTACGACTTGTACTGTCTGCGTCGGCGCGCCTTGTCTCAGGTGCCGTTGTTAGCGACTCCTCATCCACTACAAACCAGCCGCCGTGCCGGGGCACGGCGGCGAAAACGGTGCGGCTCAAAAACGGTCTGGGCGATAGGCACTGGCGTCCAGGCTGCAGGCCTGACCGCAGATCTGCTCTGCCAGCAGCGCGCCGGTGGTGGCCGCCAGCGTCAGGCCGAGGTGGCCGTGGCCGGTGGCGAAATACAGGCCGCCGCAGTCCGGCGCCGGACCGATCACCGGGAGGGTGTCCGGCAGCGACGGGCGGTTGCCCATCCACACGCTCATGCCCTCGGTGCTGAAGTCGCCGACGATGCGGCGGGCGCGCTCGATCAGGATGTGCGCGCGCTGCCAGTTCGGCGGCGCATCGCGGTGCGCCAGCTCCACGGTGCCGGCCAGGCGCAGGCCGCCGTTCGCCATCGGCAGGATCACGAAGCTCTCGCTGGCGCACTGGATGAAGTGGTGCAGCGCCACGCCGGCATGCGGCAGGGTGACGTGGTAGCCGCGTTCGCTCTCCAGCGGCAGGCGGCAGCGCTGCTGGCGGGCAAAACGGTCGCTCCACACGCCGCAGGCGATCACCACCGTGTCGGCCTGCAGCCGGCCGTTACTGGCGGTGTCCACGCCGACGATGCGGCCAACGTTGGCCGCGGTGGCCAGCACCTCGTCCTGGATGAAACGCCCTCCCTCACGGATGAAGGCATCGAACAGGCCGCGGCTGAACAGGTACGGGTCGTCGACGTGCGACCACTGCGGCACCTGCACCGCCACCTGCCACTCGTCGGCGATCTGCGGCGCGATGGCGGCCAGGTCGGTGCGCGCCAGCTTGCGCCACTCGACACCGTGCTGGCGCTTGCTGTGCCAGGCGCCGGCGGCGGCGCGGAATTCCGCCTCGCTGCGGTACAGGGTGAGGTTGCCGTGGCGGCGCCACATGGACGCCAGCCCGGCGCGCTCGATCAGCGGCGCGTAGTCGGCATTGACCCGCGACAGCAGCGCATTCAGCTGGCGGGTCAGCTCGGCCACCCTGCTAGGGCGGCTGGCGGCCAGAAAGCGCAGCAGCCACGGCGTGAGGCTGGGTAGGTAGCGCCAGCGCAGCGCCAGCGGCCCCAGCGGGTCGAACATCCAGCCCGGCACCTTGCGCAGCACGCCCGGCTCGGCCAGCGGGATGATGTCGCTGACCGCGAAGGCGCCGGCATTGCCGTAGCTGGTTTCCATCGCCGGTTCGCCACGGTCGAGCAGCGTCACCTCGCAACCGGCGAGGCGCAGCTGCAGCGCGGTGGCGATGCCGACGATACCGGCACCGACCACGATCACGTGGCGGCCGCCGGCCGCAATCGCCGGCTGCAACAGGGTGTTATCTCGCGGTGCGCTCATCATCAGGCCACCACGAAGCCGTGCACGTACGGGTCGGCATCGTCCAGCAGGATGCGGTTGTAGCCGGTGGTGATCGCCCAGCCTTCAATGCCGGGGATGATGGCGGCGATGCCGGCCACTTCGCATTCCGCCTCGATGCTGCCGGTGAACTGGCTGCCGATGAGGCTCTCGTGCACCAGCACGTCGCCGGCCTTCATCAGGCCGCGGCCGTAGCGCTGCGCAAGCCGTGCCGAGGTGCCGGTGCCGCACGGCGAGCGGTCCAGTGCCGCCGCGCCGTACAGCACCGCGTTGGCCGCATGCGAACCGGGCGTCTTCGGCGCGCCAGTCCACTGCACGTGGCGCACGCCGCGGATGTTGGCATCCAGCGGATGCACGATGTCGTAGTGCGCGTTGAGGTAGTCGCGCAGCTCGTTGCCCATCGCCACCAGCTGCGCCGGCGTGTAGTCGGCCATGTCGCGGTAGTTGTCCTGCGCTTCGACGATGGGATAGAAGTTGCCGCCGTAGGCAATGTCCACCTTCAGCTTGCCCAGCGCGGCGATCTCCACTTCCACATCTTTCAGCAGCAGGAAGGACGGCACATTGGTGAGCTTCACCGATTTCACCTTGCGGCCAACTTGCGTGTATTCGGCCACCACCTTGCCGGCCGGGGTGTCCAGGTTCAGCACGCCCGGGGTTTTCGGGGTAACGATGCCGTGCTCGATGGCCATGGTGACCACGCCGATGGTGCCGTGGCCGCACATCGGCAGGCAGCCGCTGGTCTCGATATACAGCACCGCCACGTCGCAGTCGTCGCGGGTCGGCGGGTACAGAAAGGCGCCGGACATCTGCGCATGGCCGCGCGGCTCGTCCATCAGGCCGGTGCGCATCCAGTCGTAGCGTGCCAGGAAATCCAGCCGCCGCTCGGCCTGGGTGTTGCCGTTCAGCGCCGGCGCACCCTTGGTCACCAGCCGCACCGGGTTACCGCAGGTGTGGCCGTCTATGCATTCAAATTCTGTCACTGCCATCACGTTTGCTCCTTGCTTGCGTTGAACCCACTGTAGGATTTTGACGTTTTGAATGCAATAACTGAATGCATTGTGCCGAAATGATACAGTCACCGCCCACCACCCGCACCACGACAAAATCGGCAAACAACCAATAAAATCAACACTTACAGCCGTTGTCGCAAAAAAACACAGCCGCAGCGCAGCATTTTTACATCGCAGCGAAATGCAAACATTGCATACAAAAAAGCTTGAGGATTGGATACAAAAAGTCCTAGCATGGGAACCGAACGCAGCACCCGGCTGCAGCACACCCGCAAGGAGCACACTTCATGGCACATCTCTGGACTGGCGTTTTCCCCGCTGTCACCACCAAATTCCACGCCGACGAATCGCTGGATCTCGCCGGCACCGTGAACCACATCAAGTGGCAGCTGGAATGCGGCGCCGACGGCATCATCGTCTGCGGCTCGCTGGGCGAAGCCTCCACCCTCACCGCCGATGAAAAGATCACCATCCTGAAGGCGGCCAAGGAAGTCGCCGGCGACAAGCCGGTGCTGCTGACCGTGGCCGAAGACAGCACCCGCGCCGCCGCCGCGCTGGCCCAGGCGGCCCACGCCGCCGGCGCCGACGGCATCATGCTGCTGCCGGCGATGCGCTACGTGTCCGACGCGCGCGAAACCCTCAACCACTACCAGCGCGTGGCCGATGCCAGCCCGCTGCCGATCATGATCTACAACAACCCGATCGCTTACGGCGTCAACATCACCCCGGAGATGTACGTCGAGATGGCGGCGGAGCCGAAGTACGTGGCGATCAAGGAATCCAGCGGCGACATCCGCACCCTGACCAACGTGATCAACGCGGTGGGCAGCCGCTTCGCCATCTTCAGCGGCGTGGACGATCTGGCACTGGAAAGCATCGTGATGGGCGCCGACGGCTGGGTGGCCGGCCTGGTGGTGGCGTTCCCGAAAGAAACCGTGGCCATCTACAAGCTGGCCAAGGCTGGCCGCGTGGAAGAAGCGCGCGCCATCTACCGCTGGTTCGCGCCGCTGCTGCATCTGGACGTCTCGATGAAGCTGGTACAGAACCTGAAGCTGTGTGAAGCCATGGTGGGCGTGGGCACCGAGCACGTACGTGCGCCGCGTCTGCCACTGGTCGGCGCCGAGCGCGAACGCGTAGCGGCGGTGATCGAGGCTGGCCTCGCCAGCCGTCCGGCGCTGCCGACGCTGTAAGCCGTTGCGGCCAACCCTGGCCGCAGCCGCCGGCCATGCCCGTCATGGCCGGCGGCCTTCCTGTCCATAGGCCCGCCCCTGCGGCGGATGCGCGCTGCCGCCTGCCGGCAGCCACCGGGAGTTTCCATGCATTGCAACCTGATCAACGGCGAGTGGCGCGGCGGACAGCCGGCCATCGTCAACCGTAATCCGTCCGACCTCGACGACGTGGTCGGCGACTACGCCAGCGCCAGTGCCGCCGACATGCGCGACGCCGTCGCCGCCGCGCGCGCCGCCTTTCCGGCGTGGTCGCGCAGCACGCCACAACAGCGCGCCGACATTCTCGATGCCGCCGGCAACGAGATCCTGGCGCGCAAGATCGAGCTGGGCACGCTGCTGGCGCGCGAGGAAGGCAAGACGCTGCCGGAAGCCATCGGCGAGGTGGCGCGCGCCGGCCAGATCTTCAAGTTTTTTGCCGGCGAGGCGCTGCGCCAACAGGGCGAGCTGCTGGATTCGGTGCGCCCCGGCGTCGAGGTGCTGATCAGCCGCGAGCCGGTGGGTGTGGTCGGGCTGATCACGCCGTGGAACTTCCCGATCGCGATTCCGGCATGGAAATCGGCGCCGGCGCTGGCCTTCGGCAACTGCGTGGTAATGAAACCGGCGGAGCTGGTGCCGGGCTCGGCGTGGGCACTGGCCGACATCCTGCAACGCGCCGGCCTGCCGGCCGGGGTGTTCAACCTGGTGATGGGTAGCGGCCGCGTGCTGGGGCCGGCGCTGCTGGATGCCGGCATCGACGCGCTGAGCTTTACCGGCTCGCAGGCGACCGGCGAAAGGTTGGCCGCAGACTGCGCCGCGCGCGGTATCAAGGTGCAGCTGGAGATGGGTGGCAAGAACCCGCTGCTCATCGCCGACGACGCGCAACTGGAACAGGCGGTGGAATGCGCGATCAACGGCGCGTTCTATTCCACCGGCCAGCGCTGCACCGCCAGCAGCCGCATCATCGTCTGCCATGGCATCCACGACGCCTTCGTCGCGCGGCTGGCCGAGCGCACCGCGGCGCTGCGCGTCGGCCACGCGCTGGACAGTGCCAGCCAGATCGGCCCGGTGGCCAGCGAAGCGCAGCTGGCCGGCAACCTGTCCTACGTGGACAAGGGCCTGGCCGACGGCGCCAGCCTGCTGTGCGGCGGCGAACGGCTGACGCTGGCCACCCGCGGCTACTACCAGTCACCGGCGCTGTTTGCCGGCTGCACGCCGCAGATGGCGATCAGCCGCGAGGAGATCTTCGGCCCGGTGGCGGCGGTGCTGCGCGCCGACGACTACGAGCACGCGCTGGCGCTGGCCAACGACACGCCGTTCGGCCTCGCCGCCGGCATCTGCACCCAGTCGCTGGCGCTGGCCACCCACTTCCGCCGCCATGCCGAGGCCGGCATGGTGATGGTCAACCTGCCCACCGCCGGGGTGGACTACCACGTGCCGTTCGGCGGCCGCAAAGGCTCCAGCCACGGCCCGCGCGAACAGGGCCGCTACGCCGCGGAGTTCTACACCACGGTGAAGACCAGCTATCTCGGGCTGTAATGCTTGCTCTGCGTGCAGGCGCCCCTGACTGCACCTTGCGCCCTGCGGGGCGCTTTTTTGTCGCCGCCAGCAATGACAAGCGCGTGGCCGGCCGGCCAGCTATGGTAAGGTAGCGCCTGCATGAAAGAGGTCACCATGAGTCAGGAAAGCAAGGACAGCGCACCGCTGTCACTCACCACCGTCGCCACCGACGCCATCCGCCAGCGCATTCTGGCCGGCGAATGGGCGGACGGCAGCCAGCTGCGCCAGGAAGCGCTGTCGCGCGAGCTGGGCATGAGTCGGGTTCCGGTGCGCGAGGCACTGCGCCAGCTGGAAGCGGAAGGGCTGGTCAATATCGAGGACAACAAGGGCGCGGTGGTGTCACAGCTGTCGCTGCCGGAAATCGTCGAGCTGCTGCGCGTGCGCGTGCTGCTGGAGTGCGACGTGCTGCTGGAGGCGATTCCGCGCCAGACCAGCGCCGACATCGCCGAGGCCGAGGCGCTGCTCGCCCGCTTCGAGACCGCGCTGCGCGACAAGGACATCAGTGCCTGGGGCATTCTCAACGCGCAGTTCCACCTCGCGCTGTACCGCGCCGCCAGCCGGCCACAGACGCTGGCCATCATCGAGCAGCTGCACAACCGTACCGACCGCTACACGCGGATGCAGATCCTGCTCACCGGCTTCAACGACCGCGCCCACCGCGAACACACGCAGCTGCTGGAGCTGTGCAAGCAGAAGGACGCCATCAGCGCGGCGGCCTTTTTGCGCCAGCACGTGATGAACGCGGAGGAAGCGCTGGAGGCGTGGTATCGCGCGCAGGAAAGCCAGCAGAAAACCCCGCGCGGACGCAAGAAAAAAGCCGCGCCCTGAGCCTGCCCACGCGGTGACGGCTAAGGCCTTGTTTTGCCGGAAAAATCGCTGCCGGTAGCGCCGGCACTGGCGCACAGCCTGAAGCCACACCGCGGCAGGGGGCTTTTCTTTGGCCGGCAAGCTGGCTAAAATACGCAGCATTCGGGGTGTAGCTTAGCCTGGTAGAGCGCTACGTTCGGGACGTAGAGGCCGGAGGTTCGAATCCTCTCACCCCGACCAGGATCAGAAAGCCGGAAGTGCTGCCCAGCGCTTCCGGCTTTTGCCGTTTGTGGCGCACCGTTGACGGCGATCACCCCCGCCGCACCGCGAATCTGCCATGCTGTAGTGCCCCCTCCCCCACGCTGCCTGCCCGCCGCTGGCGTCGCCGGCCGCACTGCCGAAAGGTTGCCCATGCACTTTCTCGACCAGGCCCCACCCTTCCTGTTTTTCACCGGCAAAGGCGGTGTCGGCAAGACCTCGCTGGCCTGCGCCTGCGCCATCCACCTCGCGGCACAAGGCAAGCGCGTGCTGCTGGTCAGCACCGATCCGGCCTCCAATGTCGGCCAGGTGTTCGGCACCGAGATCGGCAACCGCATCACCGCCATCGACAGCGTCGCCGGGCTGTCGGCACTGGAGATCGACCCGCAGGCGGCGGCGCAGCAGTACCGCGACCGCATCATCACCCCGCTGCGCGGTGTGCTGCCGGACGCCGAGGTCAACAGCCTGACCGAACAGCTGTCCGGCGCCTGCACCACCGAGATCGCCGCCTTTGACGAATTCACCGCCCTGCTCACCGATGCCGCGCTGCAGCGGCAATACCAGCACATCGTGTTCGACACCGCGCCCACAGGCCACACCATCCGCCTGCTGCAGCTGCCCGGCGCCTGGAGCGGCTTCCTGCAGGCCGGCAAGGGCGACGCCTCCTGCCTCGGGCCGCTGGCCGGCCTCGACAAGCAGCGCAGCCAGTACCAGGCGGCGGTGGCGGCGCTGGCCGACGGCAGCAGGACGCGGCTGATCCTGGTGGCACGGCCGCAGCCGGCGACGCTGCGCGAGGTGGCACGCACACAGGGCGAGCTGGCCGCCCTCGGCCTGCAGCAGCAGTACCTGGTGCTCAATGGCGTACTGCCGCAGCAGGCAGTCGGCGACGACCCGCTGGCGCGCGCGCTCTGGCAACGCGAACAGGCGGCCTTGGCGGCGATGCCGGCGCCACTGCAGACGCTGCCGCGCGACCTGCTGCCCTTGCTGCCGTTCAATCTGGTGGGGGTGTCAGCGCTGCAGGCGCTACTGCAACCGGGCGCCAGCGTGCCGGCCGGCGCGACGACGGCAGCCCCCACCCCGCCGCCGGCGCCGGATCTGGCCAGCCTGGTCGACGAGCTGGCGCGGGACGGCCACGGTCTGATCATGCTGATGGGCAAGGGCGGTGTCGGCAAGACCACGCTGGCCGCCGCGGTGGCGGTGGAGCTGGCCAGCCGCGGCCACGCCGTGCACCTGACCACCTCTGATCCGGCCGCCCACCTCGCCGAAACCGTGGCCGGCGCACTGCCCACGCTGCAGCTCAGCCGCATCGACCCGCAAGCGGAAACCGCGCGCTACCGCGAACTGGTGCTGGCCAGCAAGGGCAAGCATCTGGACGCCGCCGGCCGTGCGATGCTGGAAGAAGACCTGCGCTCGCCGTGCACCGAGGAAATCGCCGTGTTCCAGGCCTTTTCCCGCATCATCCGCAGCGCCGGCAGGCAGTTCGTGGTGATGGACACCGCGCCCACCGGCCACACCCTGCTGCTGCTGGACGCCACCGGCGCCTATCACCGCGAGGTGGCGCGACAGATGGGCAGCAAGGGCCTGCACTTCACCACTCCGATGATGCAGTTGCAGAACCCGGTGCAGACCAAGGTGCTGCTGGTGACGCTGGCGGAAACCACGCCGGTACTGGAGGCGGCCAACCTGCAGGCGGACCTGCGCCGCGCCGGCATCGAGCCTTGGGCCTGGCTGATCAACAACAGCCTGGCGCTGGCGCGGCCGCAGTCGCCGCTGTTGCAGCAGCGTGCCGGCAACGAGCTGGCGCAGATCGAGCTGGTGGCACGACAGCACGCGCGGCGCTGGGCGATCGTGCCGCTGCAGGCGGAAGAGCCGGTCGGCGTGGCGCGGCTGCAGCGGCTGGCCCGCCACTAGGCGCCGCAAGCAAAACCGCTGACCGGTCTTGCGCCGCCGTGGCGTGCTGCTGCAACGATCGGCGGCGGCGCACCCGGGCTTAACTGGTTTGCGGGGTGTTGCCAGCCACGCCACAAGCAGCGGCACAGCCATGAAAAAGGGTACGACCGTGGTCGTACCCTTTTTGCGGAAATCGGCGTCGCGCTTACTTGCGGTCGCTGTTTTTCACCTTCTTGATGAACATCACGATGATGGTGGTGACGATCACGGAAGTGACGCCGATGGTGATGACACTCAGCAAGCCGACATCGTCAGAGAGCAGTTGTTTCCACAGTTCCATTTCAAGCTCCTCCCGGTGTTTCCGGTATCTAATCAGGATAAATTCGATCTTACCCCTACCCTTGACAGGGACTTTGACACAGGTCAATCCGCCGCGAGGCACCCGCGGGAAAGCAACAGCCCGCTGCCGCGCTTACCCTCAGGAATAGCTCAGTTCGCGCGCCTTGCCCCAGAACACGCGGTAGGCGAACACGGTGTAGCCGATGATGGTGGGCAGCACCACCGCGGCGCCGGCCAGAATCACCCACAGCGCCTCCGCGTCGCTGGCCGCCTGCCAGATGGTCAGCCGGCCGATGACGATCTCCGGAAACACGCTGTAGGCCAGCCCCCAGAACGACAGCAGCACGATGCCGACGGTGGCGGCAAACGGCAGCCAGCAGAAGCTGTCGTTGCCCGCCGCCTGCCTTGCGGCCAACCTTGGCAGGCTGACGGCCAGCAGCACGAACAGCGCCAGCGTGACCAGCGGCAGCGGCAACAGCAGCAGCACATCCGGCAGCGTGAACCACTTGGCGGCGATGCGGCTGCTTGCCAGCGGCGTGGCGATCGATACCGCGGCGACCGCGACGCCGGTGCCCAGCAACGCGCGCTGCGCCCAGCGCGTGGCGCGCTGCTGCAGTTCGCCCTCGGTCTTCATAATCAGCCAGCCGGCACCGAGCAGCACGTAGGCGGCGGTCAGCCCGGCGCCGGCCAGTAGCGCGAAGCCCCAGGCGGCGGCACCGGGCGCGAAGCCGGTGAGGTAACGCCCCAGCATCACGCCCTGGCTGGCTGCCGCCAGCAGGGAGCCGGCGGCGAAGGCGGCATTCCACGCCGGCTGGTGGTGCGCCTGCGCCTTGACGCGGAAGTCGAACGCCACGCCGCGCAGGATCAACCCCAGCAGCATCAGCGCCACCGGCAGGTACAGCTCGCCGAGGATGATGCCGTGCGCCATCGGAAACGCCACCAGCAGCAGGCCGACGCCCAACACCAGCCAGGTTTCGTTGGCGTCCCAGAACGGGCCGATGCTGGCGATCATGGTGTCGCGCTGGCTGTCGCTGCCCAGCGGCAGCAGCACGCCGACGCCCAGGTCGTAGCCGTCGAGGATCACGTAGGCCAGCAAGGAGATGGCCATCAGGCCGGCGAAGATCACCGGCAACCACAGTTCCGCATTCATGCCGAGACTCCTTCAAGGTTGGCCGCAGCCGGCTGGCCGGCCTTTTTCGCCAGATAGAACACCACCGACACGTAGCTGGCCAGCAGCACCGCGTACAGCGCCAGATACATCAGCAAGGTGGACAGGATCATGCCGCCGCCCACCGCCGAGGCGGCATCGGCGGTGCGCAGGATGCCGGTCACCAGCCACGGCTGGCGGCCGATTTCGGTCACGTACCAGCCGGCCAGCGTCGCCAGCCAGCCGGAAAAGGTCATCGCCACCAGCGCACGTGCCAGCCATGGCGCCGGCTCGCCGCGGCGGCGCAGCTGCCACGCCGCCAGCCAGCTGGCCAGCAGCATCGCCACGCCCACCGCCACCATCACGCGGAAGCTCCAGAACACCTTGGCCACCGGCGGATGCGCGCCGGCAAACTCGTTGAGGCCGCGAATCTCGCCGTCCGGCTGGTGGGTGATGATCAGGCTGGCCAGCTTGGGAATGCCCAGCGCGTAGCGGTTGGACTGTGTCGCCTCGTCCGGCAGTGCGAACAGTAGCAGCGGCGCGCCGCGCTCGGTGTGCCACACGCCCTCGATCGCCGCCAGCTTGGCTGGCTGGTGATGGAAGGTGTTCAGCCCGTGCGCGTCGCCGACCAGGATCTGCAGCGGGATCAGCACGGCGGCGAGGGTGACGCCGGTCTTCAGCGCGTGGCGCACACCGGCGCCACGGTCGCCGCGCAGCCAGCGGTAGGCCGACACCCCGGCCACCAGGAAGGCCACGGTCAGGCCGGAGGCCAGCAGCATGTGCGTCAGCCGGTACGGCATCGACGGGTTGAAGATCACCGCCAGCCAGCTCTCTACGTGCACCTTGCCGTCCACCACGCTGACACCGGCCGGGGTCTGCATCCACGAGTTCAGCGCGATGATCCAGAACGCCGACACCGTGGTGCCGAACGCCACCAGGAAGGTGGCCAGCGTGTGCACGCGGTTGCTCACCCGCGAGCGGCCGAACAGCATGATGCCGAGGAAGGTCGCCTCCAGGAAAAATGCGGTCAGCACCTCGTAAGCCAGCAGCGGCCCGGCGACGTTGCCGACCTTCTGCATATAGCCCAGCCAGTTGGTGCCGAACTGGAAGCTCATGGTGATGCCGGACACCACCCCCAGCGCGAAGGTGAGCGCGAAGATCTTCACCCAGAAGCCGTAGGCATCCAGCCACGCTTGGTCGCCGCTGCGGTCGAAGCGGGTCTTGAAGTACAGCAGTACCCAGCCCATGGCGATGCTGATGGTGGGAAACAGGATGTGGAAACTGATGTTGGCCGCAAACTGGATGCGCGCCAGCGTCAGCGGATCGAAGCTGTCCATGTTCAGGCCTCCGCGTCGGCGTTACGGTTGCTGTCGCGGCCGGTGAGGCGGCCGATGCTCTGCGTGAACTGCAGCACCTTCTGCACCTGGCTGCCCAGCTTCATCAGCTTCTGCAGCGTGTCCACGTCCATGTCGCGGATGTCGGCGAACCACTTGGTCACCAGCTCGATCAGCTGGTACATCTCGTTCATGCGCGCCTGCGCGTGGCGCTCGGCGTCGCCGGACGGCGTTTCCATGATCGCGCCGCGCAGCATGGTCAGCGTCGGCTCCACCTCGCGCTTCTGCCGCTCCTCGGCCAGGGTCTTGAAGATCGCCCACACGTCGTCCGGGGTGGAGAAGTATTCGCGGCGGTCGCCGGGCAGGTGCTGCAGCTTGACCAGCCGCCACGCCTGCAGCTCCTTCAGCGCCATGCTGGTATTGGAGCGCGAACAGCCGATGGCCTCGACGATGTCGTCGGCGTTGAGCGGTTTGTCGGAGACGTACAGCAAGGCGTAGATCTGGCCCACGGTGCGATTGATGCCCCAGTGGCTGCCCATTTCGCCGAAATGCAGTACGAAGGATTGAATCAGGGGTGGCAGGTTCATGTTGTTTTCCAATTTTCAGTAATTTCTGAAAGTTTGATATGGATCATAGACGCTGGAAATAATACTTGTCAAACCACACACCAGCCCCTTGCCGTGGCGGCCACCATTCATTGCTTCCGCAAGCCGGAACTAAGTTGCATACTGAAACGGATACGCACCGAGCGCGCCAGCCATGCCCGATCCCCAACGCATCCGCGATGCCCTGTTGCTGCACAGCGCCAGCTGCATCGGCAAAAAGTACCTGCAACAACTGGTCAGCCAGCTCGCCTGCCTGACCGGGGCCGAGCGCGTGCTGCTGTCGCAGCGCAGCAGCGGCCCGCACCGCCAGCTGCAGGTACTGTTTGCCAACGA
Organism: Vogesella sp. EB; assembly: GCF_001037925.1. Taxonomy (NCBI): domain Bacteria; kingdom Pseudomonadati; phylum Pseudomonadota; class Betaproteobacteria; order Neisseriales; family Chromobacteriaceae; genus Vogesella; species Vogesella sp. EB. The sequence continues at coordinate 54,206 of NZ_LFDT01000009.1, forward strand.
TGCCGCCGGTGGCGCACCGCGCCAGCTGCCCTGCAACTGCCTGTTCGACACCCGGCAACCGCTGCTGCTCGGTCGCGGCCTGCGGCAGTGCCTGCCCGAGGCCGGCCAGCAGGCATGGCAGAGCTGTCTTGCCTGGCCGCTGCTGGACGGCGATGCGCATTGCCTGGGCCACCTGGCGCTGCTGGATGCGCGCCCCGATTTCTTCGCGCCGGAACTGCCGGCGCTGCTGCAGCCCTTCATCGAACGCGCCGGCGCCGAGCTGGAACAGCTGCAGCAACGCGAGAAGCAGGCCAGGCGCCAGCACTGGCAGCTGCTGCACAGCGACATCCTGCGCCAGAACGCACAGGGCACGCCGCTGGACGCCCTGCTGCGCACCGTGGTGCAGCAGATCGAGCTGGCGCTGCCGGAATGGCGCTGCTCCATCCTGCTGCTGGATTCGCGCGGCCGCCTGCAGCCGGTGGCCGGGCCGTCGCTGCCCAGCGCCTACCAGCAACGCCTGGTCGGCCTCGCCCCCGGCCCGATGGTCGGCAGCTGCGGCGCCGCGGTGTGGCACGCGAAACGGGTGGTGGCGGAAAACCTGCAACTGCACCCGAACTGGGCGCCGTACCGCGAGCTGGCGGCGCGCTTCGAACTGGGCAGCTGCTGGTCGGAGCCGCTGATCGACAGCAAGGGCACCGTGCACGGCACCTTCGCCGTCTACCACCGCACGCCGTCGGCGCCGACGCCGCAGGCGATCACCATCCTCGAGGACACCGCGCGCCTGCTGGCGCTGCTGCTGGAAAACCAGACCATCCACCGCCAGCTGGACAGCCGCAGCCAGTGGTACCGCGCCATCCTGCAGAACGCCGCCGACGGCCTGTCCATCATCGACATGAATGGCCGCTTCCTGGAGGCCAGCGACAGCCTGTGCCAGATGCTGGGCTACAGCCTGGACGAGCTGCTGCACATGCACCTGTGGCAGGTGGTGCCCGGCAGCACGCCGCAGAGCATCCGCCAGCGGCTGGCCGCCACCGGCGAGGACGGCGAGACCTTCGAAAGCGTCAACCGCACCAAGGACGGCGCGCTGCTCGAGGTCGAGGTCAGCGCCCGCCGCCTGATGCTGGACGGCCAGCCGGTGATCTGGGGCTCGGCGCGCGACATCAGCCAGCGCAAGGCGCTGCAGCGCATCCTCGAGCAGCAGGCCACCATCGACGCGCTGACCGGGCTGTTCAACCGCCCGACGCTGCTGACGCGGCTGGAGACGCAGCTGCAGCTGGCGCAGGTGCAGCACGCGCCGCTGTCGGTACTGATGCTGGACCTCGACCACTTCAAGCAGATCAACGACCGCTACGGCCACCACGCCGGCGATCTGGTGCTGGCCGCACTGGGCGACGCGCTGGAAGAAGTGCTGCGCGAAAGCGATGTCGCCGGCCGCATCGGCGGCGAGGAATTCTGTCTGCTGCTGCCGGGGCTGGGGCTGCACGAGGCGCTGGACCTGGCCGAGCGCATCATCGACGACATCAGCGAGCTGCGCATCCAGAGCGGGCATCACATCCTCGCCATCACCAGCTCCATCGGCGTCGCCTGCCTGCAGGCCGACGACGACAGCCGCACCCTGCTCGCCCGTGCCGACAGCGCGCTGTACGCGGCCAAGGCCGCCGGTCGCCACCGCGCCGTCGCGCTCAGCGCCGACCCGCCGTGACGGCACCGGTCACATCCCGTAAAATAGCTTGCCGCGCCCCGCCTGTCGGGGCGTTGCCTATTGCGGCCAACCTTTTTACCTCCGACGGACAGCCTGATGACCACACCCCAGCACACGCCGATGATGCAGCAGTACCTCGCCCTGAAACGCGAACACGCCGACAAGCTGCTGTTCTACCGCATGGGCGACTTCTACGAGCTGTTCTACGACGACGCCGAGAAGGCATCGCGGCTGCTGGACATCACCCTCACCGCGCGCGGCGCCAGCGGCGGCAACCCGATCCGCATGGCGGGCATCCCCTACCACGCCGCCGAAGGCTATCTCGCGCGGCTGGTGAAGATGGGCGAGTCGGTGGCCATTGCCGAACAGATCGGCGACCCGGCGACCAGCAAGGGCCCGGTGGAGCGCAAGGTGGTACGTATCGTCACGCCGGGGACGCTGACCGACGCCGCGCTCCTGGACGACAAGCGTGACAACCTGGTGCTGGCCGTCAATATGCACAAGGGCGTGCTGGGTCTGGCCTGGCTGTCGCTGGCCAGCGGCGAATTCAAGGTGATGCAGACCGGCGTCGAGGAGCTCGCCAGCGAACTGGAGCGGCTGAAGCCGGCCGAGCTGGTGATCCCCGACGACACCGGTCTCGCGGCCTTCGACGCCATCACCATGCCAAAGAAAAAGCTGCCGCCGTGGCAGTTCGATAGCGAGTCGTCCACGCTGGCGCTGACCCGCCACTTCGGCACCCGCGACCTGGCCGGCTTCGGCGCCGACACCCTGCCGGTGGCGGTGGGTGCCGCCGGCGCCTTGCTTGAGTACGTGAAGTCGACGCAAGGGGTGAACCCGGCGCACATCGCGCAGCTGGCGGTGGAAGACGCCGGCGAGCTGATCCGCATGGACGCCGCCACCCGCCGCAATCTGGAACTGACCGAAACCATCCGTGGCGAACCGTCGCCGACGCTGGCGTCGCTGCTGGATGGCTGCGCCACCAGCATGGGCAGCCGCCTGCTGCGCCACTGGCTGCACCACCCGATCCGCCGCCACGACAAGCTGGCGCGCCGCCTGCAGGCGGTGCGCGCGCTGCTAACCCGCCACGGCGACATCCACGCCCAGCTGCGCGAGGTGGCCGACATCGAGCGCATCACCGCGCGCATCGCGCTGCGTTCGGCGCGGCCGCGCGACCTCGCTGCGCTGCGCGATTCGCTGAACGCGCTCCGCGGCGCCAAAACCTTGGCCGCCAGCCTGGACGCGCCGCTGCTGGCCGAGCTGGCGACGCTGCTGCCGGACAATTCGCCGGTGGAAAGCCTGCTGCGCGCCGCCATCCTGCCGGAGCCGGCCACTTTCCTGCGCGACGGCGGCGTGATCAACCACGGCCTCAATGCCGACCTCGACGAGCTTCGCGCGATCCAGAACGACTGCGGCGACTTCCTGCTTCAGCTGGAGGCGCGCGAGAAGGAGCGCACCGGCATCAGCACGCTGAAGGTGGAATTCAACCGCGTGCACGGCTTCTACATCGAGGTGTCGAAGGCGCAGTCGGTGAACGTGCCGGAAGACTACCGCCGCCGCCAGACGCTGAAGAACGCCGAGCGCTACATCACGCCGGAGCTGAAAACCTTCGAGGACAAGGCGCTGTCGGCGCAGGACAAGTCGCTGGCACTGGAAAAACAGCTGTATGAGCTAGTGCTGGACCAGCTGGCGCCCCACATCAGCGAGCTGAAGCTGATCGCGCAGGCGGTGGCCGGTCTGGACGTGCTGGCCGCGTTTGCCGAGCGCGCCGCCAACCACAACTACGTGGAGCCGCAGTTCGTGGCGGAGACCCGGCTGGACATCGTTGCCGGCCGCCACCCGGTGGTGGAGGCGGAGGTGGAGCGCTTCATCGCCAACGACACCAGGTTGGCCGCAGAACGCAAGCTGCTCTTGATCACCGGCCCGAACATGGGCGGTAAGTCGACCTATATGCGGCAGAACGCGCTGATCACGCTGATGGCGCACATCGGCAGCTTCGTGCCGGCCGACGCCGCCACCATCGGCCAGATCGACCGCATCTTCACCCGCATCGGCGCCAGCGACGATCTCGCCGGCGGCCGCTCGACCTTCATGGTGGAGATGACCGAGACCGCCAACATCCTCAACAACGCGACCGACAAGTCGCTGGTGCTGATGGACGAGGTTGGCCGCGGCACGTCCACCTTCGACGGCCTGGCGCTGGCGTGGGCGATCGCCAAGGCGCTGATCGAGAAGAACCGCGCCTACACCCTGTTCGCCACCCACTACTTCGAGCTGACCAGCCTCGCCGCCAGCTACAACACGGTGGCCAACGTGCACCTGTCGGCGGTGGAGCACAAGGACCGCATCGTGTTCCTGCACCACGTCGAGGACGGCCCGGCCAGCCAGAGCTACGGCCTGGCGGTGGCGCAGCTGGCCGGCGTGCCGCCGAAGGTGATCCGCGAGGCGAAACGCTATCTCACCGAGCTGGAAAACCAGTCCGCCGCCAGCCAGCAGCCGGACCTGTTCAGCACCCCGCGCGTGGTGGAAGTGGAGGCCGAGCCGCACCCGGCGCTGGAGCGGCTGCGCGATATCGACAGCGACAGCCTGACGCCGCGGCAGGCGCTGGAGCTGCTGTACGAATTGCAAAAAATGACAAAATAAAGACAGGCGTTCTGCATACGGTTGCCTACAATACAAACACGAATCTGCCGCAAACACAGTGCAGATAAGTGAGCACCCGATCAACGCTGTCCCACTGGAGGAACCCCATATCATGCATGCAGAAGGTTACGCCGTTACATCCGCTCTAGCCCGCCTGTTCGGTACGGCCAACGGTGGCGAAGCCCTCCCTCTTTCAGGCATCCGCGAGCGCGCGATGCGGGAGTTGTCGCAATTCTCCGCCATTGTGCGTGAAGAGCTTGCCAGCCTGAATATTTCCATCCCACCGGCAATCAGCCTGGTCAGTTGTTCCGATTGCCAGCTCAGTCTGGAAAGCGAACACCCGCAGCGGGACCGCATTCTGGCGTGGCTGGACGGCAATGACCGCGTTGCCAAATATTTCAAGGAAGTTGAAGTGTTGTTCGAGGTGGTACGCGCCACCGAAAACCTGGGTGTCACTTTTGCGGAGGACAGCTGTTTTCATATCGGCCTGACCAGCGCGGGCCCGATCGCCTACTTCCAGGACCACCAGTGCACGCCACAATAGGCACGGGGTCACCACCACACCGGGAGCGCTGAACTCCCGGTTTTTTATGCCCGTCTCCGGCCGCTACGACGCGCCGGCATCCTGCCGCCGCAGCCGGGCGGCGTAGCGGTGGCAGAAGCGCAGCTCCACCGGGTAGGGATAGAAGTCCTCGATATAGCCATCGCGGATGCGCTGCTGCTTGTGCTGCCAGAAGCCGGCGTCCAGCAGCTCGCGGTGGTACTGCAGAAATACCCGCCGCACCAGCGGATCGCCCAGCAGGAAGGTGCCGAACTCCTCCGGGAACACGTCGTTACGCGCCACCGGATACCACACCTCGCCGGACAGCTCCATTTCCGGGTTCGGCGCCGGCGGAATGCGGCGGAAGTGGCAGTCGGTCATGTACTCGATTTCGTCGTAGTCGTAGAAGATCACCCGCCCGTAACGGGTGACGCCGAAGTTCTTGAAGAGCATGTCGCCGGGGAAGATGTTGGCCGCCGCCAGATCGCGGATCGCGTCGCCGTACTCGCGCACCACGCGCTCTTTTTCCGCCGTGTCGCTGTTCATCAGGTACAGGTTCAGCGGCTTCATGCGCCGCTCGATGTACAGGTGCTTGATCACCAGCGTGTCCGGACCTTCCTCGATGCTGCTGGTGGCCAGCCGGCGCAATTCGTCCAGCAGCTCGTCGCTGAAGCGCGCCTTGGGAAACGCGACGTTGGAGAACTCCAGCGTATCGGCCATGCGGCCAACGCGGTCGTGGCGCTTCACCAGCTGGTACTTGGCCTTCACCGTGGCACGGTCCACTTCCTTCGGCCCGCCGAACACGTCCTTGATCAGCTTGAACACGTAGGGGTAGGACGGCAGGGTGAACACCAGCATCACCAGGCCGCGGATGCCCGGCGCCACCGTGAACTGATCGTTGGAGTGCTGCAGGTGCTGCATGAAGTCGCGGTAGAAGGTGTTCTTGCCCTGCTTCTGCAGCCCGAGCATGGTGTACAGCTCGGCCTTGGTCTTGGTCGGCAGCATCGAGCGCAAAAACTGCACGTAGCCGGACGGCACTTCCATGTCGGCCATGAAGTAGGCGCGGCTGAAGGAGAACAGCACGCCGATGCGCCACGGCTCCAGCAGCACGGTGTCCAGGTACAGGCAGCCGTCGGCGTCGTGCAGTACCGGCACGGCAAACGGGTAGACCTGGCCGCCATTCACCACCTTGCCGAAGATGTAGGCGGTCTTGTTGCGGTAGAAGGCGCTGGACAGCAGCTGGATCTGCAGGTTGGCCTCGGCCTGCGGCCAACCTTGCGCGAAGTAATCGTCCACCGCGCGGATCACCCACGCCAGGTCGCGCGACAGGTTGGCAAACGGCCGCCGCCAGCCGAAATCGGCCACGATCTGGCGCAGCGTGTGGCGCAAGCCGCGCTGCTTGGGGTAGTAACTGCGGTAGGACGGCGGGTCGGACTCGATGTACTCGGTGGAGATCGCCGGGCGGATGAAGATGAAATCGTTGTTGAAGTAGTCGCGGTGCAGGATGCGGGTGAACACCGAGTTGAAGAAGGTCTCCGCCAGCTCCGGCTGCTTATGGTTGGTCAACAGGCCGATGAAGTACAGCTTGGCCTGCTGCCAGATTTCGTCGTCCAGCAGGTCGGCGTGAAACTGGTGCTGCAGGCGCTGCACCGTCTCGTGCACGCGCTCGTCGTAGAACTGGATGCGGTCACGCACCAGCCGCTGCACCCCCTGCCACGCGGCGTCCTCGAACAGCTGCTTGGCCTGCTGGCTGACCTCGCGAAACAGCTGGTAGTGGCGGTTGAAGCCGTCCACCAGCGCCTGCGCAATCTCGCGCGCCACCGGGTTGTAGTACTCGGGAATCTGCATCGTGGCACCTCGCTGGCGCCGACTGTCCGGCGCAGAGGAATGACTGTGGCGGCCTTACTTCTTCTTGGCGAAGCGGAAGCGCGGCGCCGGTGCGGACGCGGCCTGCGGCGCGGCGGGCTGCGTTCTGCTCTGGTTCGCGGCGTTCTTGCCCGCGGAATTTTTGCTCACGCCATCCCTGCGCGCCGGGGCCGGCCCGGCCGGCTTTGTCGGTCGCGTGCGTGGCAAGTCGGCAAGCGACACCTCGATACTGCGCAGCATGCCCGGCTGCAGCTCGTCCAGCCGCCACGGCCCGATCGCCACCCGCACCAGACGCAGCGTCGGCAGGCCGACCTTGGCCGTCATGCGCCGCACCTGGCGGTTCTTGCCTTCGCTGATGATGATCTCCAGCCAGGTATCCGGCACCGTCTTGCGAAAGCGCACCGGCGGCTTGCGCTCCCACAGTGCCGGCGCTTCCGGCAGCACGCGCACTTCGGCCGGCTGGGTAATGAAATCGCCAAGATCGACCCCGGCGCGCAGCGCGGCCAGCTTGTCCTCGTCCGGCCGCCCCTCCACCTGCACCCAGTAGGTCTTCGGCAGTTTCCAGCGCGGATCGCTGATGCGGTGCTGCAGCTCGCCGTCGCCGGTGAGCAGCAGCAGCCCTTCGCTGTCGGTATCCAGCCTCCCGGCCGGGTAGATGCCGGGCTGGGCGACGCAGGACTTGAGTGTGGGATGCAAGGGGTGCTCGGAAAACTGGCAAATCACGCCGTAGGGCTTGTTGAGCAAGAAGAGTTGGGACATGTCCGCGCCGCCGGTATTAAGCAATGGCCCGGATGATAACAAGGCTGGTCGCCTATAGTCACATGCGCGTTGCCGCCGGCAGCCGCGGCCAACCTTGTGCCCTGCGCGGCAATTCAAACATTCGTTTTAGAAAACGGCGACACCATAGCAGATATAGCGCTTCGGAATAGGCGGCGCCCGGCGTAGCCGCGGCGCAACACAATTCACATTCGAACAAGCGTTCACCGGAAAAACGACGCCAAAGTTCGAATGTGCGTCGAACAGCAGGGCGCGGACGGAGTATAATTCGCATCTGAAAAGTCGCCCGAGAGTCACCGGGCATCACCGTTCCGGGCGCCGCTGGCACCTGACGAACCAAGAGCCGGCCTTTCACAGCCTTTCCCCGCGTCGACACGGGTTGTCGTCCAGCACCGCAAGCCCCCGTGCCATCGCCCCGTGCCATCGTTTAGTCGTCACAAAATAATCATGGAGATAGAGTAATGCCTTCGGAACAACCGACCATCATCTACACCCTCACCGACGAAGCGCCCGCGCTGGCAACCAACGCCTTCCTGCCGATCATCCAGACCTTTACCGGCGCCGCCGGCATCCATATCGACACCGCCGACATTTCGGTCGCGGCGCGCGTGCTGGCCGAATTCCCCGATTACCTGAGCGATGCCCAGAAGGTGCCTGACACCCTGGCCGCACTGGGCCGCCTGACGCAGGACCCGGACGCCAACATCATCAAGCTGCCGAACATCAGCGCCTCCGTCGGCCAGCTGCAGGCCTGCATCAAGGAACTGCAAGCCAAGGGCTACGCGGTGCCGGACTACCCGGAAAACCCGACCACCGACGAAGAAAAAGCGATCAAGGCGCGTTACAGCAAGTGCCTGGGCTCCGCCGTGAACCCGGTGCTGCGTGAAGGCAACTCCGACCGCCGCGCACCGAAAGCGGTGAAAGAATACGCGCGCAAGCACCCGCACAGCATGGCCGAGTGGAGCCAGGCATCGCGCACCCACGTCTCGCACATGCACCACGGCGACTTCTACCACGGCGAAAAATCCATGACCCTGGACCGCGCCCGTGACGTGAAGATGGAGCTGGTGACCAAGAGCGGCCAGACCATCGTGCTGAAGCCGAAGGTATCGCTGCTGGAAGGCGAGATCATCGACAGCATGTTCATGAGCAAGAAGGCGCTGTGCGAGTTCTACGAGAAGGAAATCGAAGACGCGCACAAGACCGGCGTGATGTTCTCGCTGCACGTGAAGGCCACCATGATGAAGGTGTCGCACCCGATCGTGTTCGGTCACTGCGTGAAGATCTTCTACAAGGACGCGTTCGCCAAGCACGGCGCGCTGTTCGACGAGCTGGGCGTCAACGTCAACAACGGCATGGCCAACCTGTACGACAAGATCGCCACCCTGCCGCAATCGAAACAGGACGAGATCAAGCGCGACCTGCACGCCTGCCACGAATACCGTCCGGAACTGGCGATGGTGGATTCCGCCAAGGGCATCACCAACTTCCACTCGCCGAACGACATCATCGTCGACGCCTCGATGCCGGCCATGATCCGCAACGGCGGCAAGATGTGGGGCGCCGATGGCCGCCTGAAGGACGTGAAAGCGGTGATGCCGGAATCGACCTTCGCCCGCATCTACCAGGAGATGATCAACTTCTGCAAATGGCATGGCAACTTCGATCCGAAGACCATGGGCACGGTGCCGAACGTTGGCCTGATGGCACAAAAAGCCGAAGAGTACGGCTCGCACGACAAGACCTTTGAGATCTCCGAAGACGGCATCGCCAACATCGTCGATCTGGCGACCGGCGAAGTTCTGCTGAGCCAGAACGTGGAGCAAGGCGACATCTGGCGCATGTGCCAGGTCAAGGACGCCCCGATCCGCGACTGGGTCAAGCTGGCAGTCACCCGTGCCCGCAACTCCGGCATGCCGGCGATCTTCTGGCTGGACCCGTACCGTCCGCACGAGAACGAGCTGATCAAGAAGGTGAAGCTGTACCTGAAGGATCACGACACCACCGGCCTGCACATCGAGTGCATGTCGCAGGTGCGCGCGATGCGCTACACGCTGGAACGCGTGATCCGCGGGCTGGACACCATCTCGGTGACCGGCAACATCCTGCGCGACTACCTGACCGACCTGTTCCCGATCATGGAACTGGGCACCAGCGCCAAGATGCTGTCCATCGTGCCGCTGATGGCAGGTGGCGGCATGTACGAGACCGGCGCCGGCGGCTCGGCACCGAAGCACGTGCAGCAGCTGGTGGAAGAAAACCACCTGCGCTGGGATTCGCTGGGCGAGTTCCTGGCGCTGGCGGTATCGCTGGAAGACCTCGGCCTGAAGACCGGCAACGACAAGGCCAAGATCCTGGCCAAGACGCTGGACGCCGCCACCGGCAAGCTGCTGGACAACAGCAAGGGTCCGTCGCCGAAGACCGGCGAGCTGGACAACCGTGGCAGCCAGTTCTACCTCGCCATGTACTGGGCGCAGGAACTGGCCGCGCAGAGCGAGGACGCCACACTGGCGGCCCAGTTCGCGCCATTGGCCAAGACGCTGAGCGAGAGCGAGCAGCAGATCGTTGACGAGCTGAAAGCGGTACAGGGCAAGCCGGTGGACATCGGTGGCTACTACCTGGCCGATGCCGCCAAGTGCCAGGCGGTAATGCGCCCGAGCGCTACCTTCAACGCCGCGCTGGCGACAGCGCGCAGCTAAGCCGCAAGCAAGGGCAGCGCGGCCAGACCGCACTGCCAGCACCCGACAACGCCAGGGCCTCGCCCTGGCGTTTTTTCTTGCCGTCGATGACCGCTTGCGGTCGATCATGTTCCACCAAGCACGTGCTCGGCTACAATGCAACGGCGTGGCACGGCCGCAAACACCGATACCGCTGCGGCCAACCTTGAGCTAACAATAACAAACGGCAGCCCTCGGTCACGCAGGGTGCGACAGGCCAGGGACGGCAACGCGGATTGCCACGACACAGGTCAACACAGATGGAGTCCACAAAGGAGAGGTATTGATGAGCGCATCCCATATCACGGTTCCGGCCGGCGGACAGAAGATCATCCCGGGCCAGCCGATTCCGAACCACCCGATCATCCCATTCATCGAAGGCGACGGCATCGGCATCGACATCACCCCGGTGATGATCAAGGTCATTGATGCCGCGGTGGCCAAGGCCTACGGCGGCGACAAGAAAATCCACTGGATGGAAGTCTATGCCGGCGAGAAGTCGACCCGTCTGTACGGCCCGGACGAATGGCTGCCGAAGGAAACCTTCGATGCGCTGAAGGAATACGCGGTGTCGATCAAGGGCCCGATGACCACCCCGGTCGGCGGCGGCATCCGCTCACTGAACGTGGCACTGCGCCAGGAACTGGACCTGTACCAGTGCGTGCGCCCGGTGCAGTACTTCAACGGCGTGCCATCGCCACTGAAGCACCCGGAACTGGTCAACATGGTGATCTTCCGCGAGAACACCGAGGACATCTACGCCGGTATCGAATGGGCGGCCGAATCCGAGGGCGCCAAGAAGATCATCGAATTCCTGCAGCAGGAAATGGGCGTCAGGAAGATCCGCTTCCCGGACAGCTCCGGCATCGGCATCAAGCCGATCTCGATCGAGGGCACCACCCGCCTGGTACGCGCCGCGCTGAAGTACGTGATCGCCAACGACCGCCAGTCGCTGACCATCGTGCACAAGGGCAACATCATGAAGTTCACCGAGGGCCTGTTCCGCGACGTCGCCTACAAGGTGGCGCAGGAAGAGTTCGGCGCCCAGGCGATCGACGGCGGCCCGTGGTGCCAGTTCAAGAACCCGCTCACCGGGCGCGAGATCATCGTCAAGGACGCCATCGCCGACGCCTTCCTGCAGCAGATCCTGCTGCGTCCGGCCGAATACGACACCATCGTCACCACCAACCTCAACGGCGACTACATCTCCGACGCGCTGGCGGCGCAGGTCGGCGGCATCGGCATCGCACCGGGTGCCAACATCTCCGACCACTACGCCTGCTTCGAGGCCACCCACGGCACCGCGCCGAAGTACGCCGGCCTCGACAAGGTGAACCCGGGTTCGCTGATCCTGTCCGCCGAGATGATGCTGCGCCACCTGGGCTGGAAGGAAGCCGCCGACCTGGTGATCAAGGCCATGGAAGCCGCCATTGCCGACAAGCAGGTGACCTACGACTTCGCGCGGCTGATGGACGGCGCCACCGAGGTGTCGTGCTCCGCCTTCGGCGATGCGATGATCGCGCGCATGTAAGAACCTGTTCAAAGTCTCGCGCGCTCACGCGAGACAAGGCAACAATGGCTGAGGAAGCGGCGTTGAGCTGGATAAAATCTGCATGCCGAAGTCGTTTTTAACGCCGTATCGCCCCATTGAGATCAATCGCAGCAGACATTGAACAGGTTCTAAGCCTCGCCGCTCGTTCGACCCGGCCCGCCACGGCGGGCCTGTTGCGTTGCGGCCAACCTTGGCCGCAACGCTAGCGCCACTCGCCGGCCAACGCGCGCACGGTGTCCAGCACCTGCTGCAACGGCGCATCCGCGCGCTTGCCGGTGCGCCACGCCATCATCACCTCCCACTCCCACAGCGGCAGGTCGCTCAGCGCCAGCTTCACCAGCCGGCCGTCGCGCAGGTCGCGCCGCACCGCCACCTCCGGCATGAAGGTGAGGAAGCCGTGCTCCATCGCCAGCTCGCGCGCAGCCACCGCCGGCTGCACCGCGTGGATCGGGCCGGCCACCCGCCGCACGGCGCGGATCAGCGCCAGCAGCTCGTCGCAGCCCTCGCCCCAGTACTGCGGCGCCAGCCGCTCGTTGGCGATGTCGGCCAGCTGCAGGCTGCCGGCGCTGGCCAGCGGGTGACGGTTGTGCACCACCGCCACCATCGGCGAGCGCCAGATGCGCTCCATCTGGATACCGGCCATCGGCGGGCAGCGCAGCACGAAGCCGACCTGCGCCTGCCCGGTCAGCAAGCGTTCCATGATCGCCGGCGAATGATCGGTACTGCAGCGGATCTCCAGCGCGGCGTCGGCCAGCGCCAGCAGCACCGGGCCGAAGATCACCGACGACAGCGACGGCAGGCTGGCCAGCGTCAGCCGTGGCAGCGCCGGCTCGCGCTGCAGTGCCTCCCGCCCGCGTTGCAGCGCAGCCAGTGCCTGCTGCGCCGCCGGCAGGAAGGCCTCGCACGCCGGCGTCGGCAAGGCGCCGCGCCGATGGCGGCGAAACAGCTGTGCGCCGACCTCGGCCTCCAGCAGCGCCACGCGCTGGCTCACCTGCGGCTGCGACCAGCCACGCCGCGCCGCCGCCTGGCTGAAACTGCCGCAGGCCACGATATCGAGCAGCAACTGCAGGTCATCCATCGCAATAGACATAAGCAATCCGGATAGCAAATATTGCAAGTTAATGGCTTCAATAATAACTGAAGCGCGCGGAAAATGCCGTTATCAACCCCGAAGAAAGCCTATCATGTCCAGCCCGGAACAAGCCCGCCGTTACGGCCGATGGTTCATCATGACCGACAACCTGCTGGTGGTGATGGGCTTCTTCATCGTCTTTCCGCTGATCAGCCTGCACTTTGTCGACCGGCTCGGCTGGGCCGCCACGCTGGTCGGGGTGGCGCTGGCCATCCGCCAGCTGCTGCAGCAGGGCCTGGGCCTGCTCGGTGGCACGCTGGCCGACCGCTACGGCGCCAAGCCGCTGATCGTCAGCGGCATGCTGCTGCGCGCCGCCGGCTTCGCGATGATGGCCAACGCCAGCTCGCCGTGGTGGCTGATCGCCTCCTGCGTGTTCTCCGGGCTGGGCGGCACGCTGTTCGATCCGCCGCGCTCGGCGCTGATCGTGAAGCTGACCCGGCCGCACGAGCGCAACCGCTTCTACACCCTGCTGATGATGCAGGACAGCGCCGGCGCGGTGATCGGCGCCCTGCTCGGCTCCTGGCTGCTGCACTATGACTTCTGGTGGGTCGGCATGAGCGGCTGTGCCATCTTCCTGCTGGCGGCGCTGGTCAACGCGCTGCTGTTGCCGCCCTACCGCGTGGCCAGCAAACGCGCGCCACCGTTGGCCGCCGCGCGCACCGTGCTGCGCGATCGCGCCTATATGCGCTTCGTGCTGATCCTCAGCGGCTACTACGCGCTGGGGGTACAGATCATGCTGCTGGTGCCGGTCACCCTCAAGCAGCTGGCCGGCACCGCCGCCGCCGTCGGCTGGATGTACACGCTGGAGACGCTGCTGTCGCTGAGCCTGCTGTACCCGCTGGCGCGGCTGGGTGAACGCTATCTGTCGCTGGAGGCGCGCATTCTGGCCGGCATCCTGCTGATGAGCAGCAGCCTGCTCCTGATGAGCCAGATCCAGTCCTGGCAACCCGCCTTCGTCATCCTGGGGCTGTTCTATCTCGGCACCATCATCACCGAGCCGCCACGCGAGGCGCGCATCGCCGGCTTCGCCAGGGCCGAGGCCCGCGCCAGCTATATGGGCATGAGCCGCATGGGGCTGGCGCTGGGCGGCGCCAGCGGCTATGTCGGCGGCGGCTGGCTGCTGGACATCGCCCGCCAGCTGCAGCAGCCCGGCTTGCCGTGGCTGGTGCTCGGCCTCGTCGGCTACCTGACCTGCCTGCTGCTGCACCGCCAGTTCCGCACCGACCGCGGCGCCGAGCAGCAGCGGCGCTGGTGGCTGGCAGCACAGCCCACACACTGAGGCCGCACCATGCAAAAACCCCCGCCAGCTGAGCTGGCGGGGGTTTTGCGTCAGACGCGGCTAAATCAGGCAGCCTGGATGTTCGACGCCTGGTTGCCTTTCGGGCCCTGGACGATGTCGAAAGATACACGCTGACCTTCGGTCAGGGTTTTGAAACCTTGCATATTGATCGCGGAGAAGTGCGCGAACAGGTCGTCACCACCACCATCAGGAGTGATGAAACCGAAACCTTTAGCGTCGTTAAACCATTTAACAATACCAGTTGCCATCTGTAACTATCCTTACATGCATAATGAAAACAGGCTGCAGCAGCCTGACAATTCGAGCCTACAAGCATGCAAAGGACAACCTTATGCAAACTGGTAAGCCAACTTACAGTTCGTTTTTACGCCAGCCGTACTAAGACGTCAAGCGACAAGCACAATACCATGCGTTACTCTTGAAAAAAAAGCACCGCGAACCAAACTTCAAGCAAGCATGAATTAGTAGAAAGCCCACATGTCTACGCAGTATCAGGATGACACGACGCTCAAGGCGTCTCGCAGCAAGACGGCCCCGCCCCCCCTGTACAAGGTCTTGCTGCTGAACGACGACTTTACCCCGATGGATTTTGTGGTCGCCGTGTTGCAGCAGTTTTTTTACATGGACGAGACCAAGGCAACACGCGTCATGTTGCAGGTACATACAGAAGGCAAAGGCGTTTGCGGTGTTTATACTAAAGATGTCGCCGCGACCAAAGTTGAACAAGTTTCGCAGCACGCACGGGCGCACCAGCAACCGCTGCAGTGTGTCATGGAGGAAAACTGATGATTGCCCAAGAACTGGAAGTAAGCCTGCACATGGCGTTTATGGAGGCACGGCGCAAGCGGCATGAACTCATCAGCGTTGAGCATCTGCTGCTGGCGATGACAGACAATCCGTCTGCTGCCGAAGTGTTGCGCGCTTGTGGCGCCAATATCGAACAGCTGAAGAAACAGCTGGGCGATTTCATCGACGAACACACCCCGATCGTCCCGGGTGACAACGAAGTGGAAACCCAGCCCACGCTCGGCTTCCAGCGCGTGATCCAGCGCGCCATCCTGCACGTGCAGTCCTCCGGCAAGAAAGAAGTCACCGGCGCCAACATTCTGGTGGCGATCTTCGGCGAAAAGGATTCCCATGCCGTGTACTACCTGCACCAGCAGGGAACCTCACGCCTGGATGTGGTCAACTTCATCTCGCACGGCATCACCAAGCAAAGCCCGAAAGCCAGCGGCGCCGGTAGCAGCGAGCACAGCGAAAACAATGATGCCGACCAGGAAGAAACCGCGGCCAACCCTGGCCGGGCGCTGGAGAGCTATACCCAGAACCTGAACCAGCTGGCCCGCGACGGCAAGATCGATCCGCTGATCGGCCGGGCCAGCGAAGTCGAGCGCGTGATCCAGATCCTGTGCCGCCGCCGCAAGAACAACCCGCTGCTGGTCGGCGAGGCGGGGGTCGGCAAGACCGCCATCGCCGAAGGCCTGGCGCGACGTATCGTCGGCGGCGACGTACCGGAAGTGCTGGCCACCGCAACCGTCTACTCGCTGGACATGGGCGCCCTGCTCGCCGGCACCAAGTATCGCGGCGACTTCGAGCAGCGCCTGAAGCAGGTGATCAAGCAGTTGTCGGAAGACAAGGGCGCGATCCTGTTCATTGACGAGATCCACACCCTGATCGGTGCCGGCTCCGCCTCCGGCGGCACGCTGGACGCGTCCAACCTGCTAAAGCCGGCACTGTCCAACGGCAGCCTGCGCTGCATCGGCGCCACCACCTATACCGAGTTCCGCGGCATCTTCGAGAAGGACAGCGCGCTGTCGCGCCGTTTCCAGAAGATCGACGTGGTGGAACCGACGGTGGAACAGACCGTGGAGATCCTCAAGGGGCTGAAGAGCCGCTTTGAAGAGCACCACGGCGTGAAGTACACCGTGTCGGCACTGACCACCGCCGCCGAGCTGTCCGCACGTTATATCAACGACCGTCACCTGCCGGACAAGGCGATCGATGTGATCGACGAAGCCGGCGCCGCGCAGAAGATCCTGCCGAAGTCGCGCCAGAAGAAGGTGATCAACAAGTCCGAGATCGAGGAAATCATCGCCAAGATTGCGCGCATTCCACCGAAGACCATCTCCAGCGATGACCGCAACGTGCTGAAAAACCTCGACCGCGACCTGAAGAACGTGGTGTTCGGCCAAGAGAAAGCAATCGATGCGCTGACCAGCGCCATCAAGATGGCACGCTCCGGCCTCGGCAACCCGCAGAAGCCGATCGGCTCCTTCCTGTTCTCCGGCCCCACCGGCGTCGGCAAGACCGAGGTGGCGAAGCAGCTGGCCTACTTCCTCGGCGTCGAGCTGATCCGCTTCGACATGTCGGAATACATGGAGCGCCACGCGGTATCGCGCCTGATCGGTGCGCCACCGGGCTATGTCGGCTTCGAACAGGGCGGACTGCTGACCGAGGCCATCAACAAGCAACCGTACGCGGTGCTACTGCTGGACGAAATCGAGAAGGCGCATCCGGACATCTTCAACGTGCTGCTGCAGGTGATGGACCACGGCAAGCTGACCGACAACAACGGGCGCAAGGCCGACTTCCGCAACGTGGTGATCATCATGACCACCAACGCCGGTGCCGAAGCGCTGGCCAAGCCGAGCATCGGTTTCACCAACAGCAAGCAGGCCGGCGATGAAATGGCGGACATCAAGCGCCTGTTCAGCCCGGAATTCCGCAACCGGCTGGATGCCACCATCCCGTTCCGCATGCTGGACGAGCAGATCATCCTGCAGGTGGTGGACAAGTTCCTGATGCAGCTGGAGCAGCAGCTGAACGAGAAGAAAGTGGAAGTCCACTTCTCCGACGAGCTGCGTGCCTACCTGGCGAAGAAGGGTTTCGATCCGCTGATGGGTGCCCGCCCGATGGCGCGCCTGATCCAGGACATGATCCGCAAAGCGCTGGCCGACGAGCTGCTGTTCGGTCGCCTGGCCAATGGCGGCGAGGTGACGGTGGACATCGACGACGCGGAGAAGATCCAGCTGAGCTTCGAGGAAACCGCCGACGTTGCCTGAATTTGACTGCCAAAGCACAACCCCGCGTCACGACGCGGGGTTTTTTCTTGCCTGCGGCCAACCTTAGCCGCGCGGGTGATGCGCCAGGTGCAGCGCCTTGAGGCGCTCGCGCGCGACATGGGTGTAGATCTGGGTGGTGGACAGGCTGGCATGGCCGAGCAGCAACTGCACCACGCGCAGGTCGGCACCGTGGTTGACCAGATGGGTGGCGAAGGCGTGACGCAAGGTATGCGGGCTCAAGGGCGGCAGCTGTGCCTGCCGCGCGTAGCGTGTGATCAGCACCCAGGCCATCTGCCGTGTCAGCGCCTGCTTGCGGCGGCTGACAAACACCGCATCGCAGCGATGCGCCCCCAGGATCAGCGTGCGCGCCTCCGCCAGATAGCGCCGCAGCCAGTCCTCGGCCACCTCGCCCAGCGGTACCAACCGCTCCTTGTTGCCCTTGCCGACCACGCGCAGATAGCCGTCGTTGAGATACAGCTGCCCCAGCGTCAGGCCGACCAGCTCGCTGATGCGCAGCCCGGTGGCGTACAGCACCTCCATCAGCCCCCGGTCGCGCAGGCCGAGCGGGGTTTCGCAATCCGGCGCCTGCAACAACGCCTCCACATGCTGCTCCGACAGCGAGGTCGGCAGGCGCAGCCCCAGCCGCGGCGCCTGCAGCCTGGCCGCCGGATCGTCATCGCGCAGTTGCTGCTGGCACAGGTACTGGTAATAGCGCCGCACCGCCGACAAGCGCCGCGCACGGGTGGCCGGCTTGTCGACCTCGATCAGCGCCAGCATCACCTGCTCCAGCGCCGGGGTGTCCGCCTCCTCCAGGGTGGCGCCTTGCGTCAGCAGCAACTCGTGCACCCGCCCCAGATCGCGGCGGTAGGCAGCCAGCGTGTTCAGCGACAGGTTATCCAGCAGCCAGAGGTGATCGAGAAAGCCGTCCAGTGCCGGAGCGGAGGATGCGGACTGTATTTGCTGTGCCATGATTTTTTATTGCGTACCGACATGAAAAAAGCGCCAGCAACAGGCTGGCGCTTTCTTGAGGCAAAGCCTTCGCAAGAAGATTACTTGCGGTTTGGCAGCTTTTCCTTGATACGTGCCGACTTGCCGGTACGACCACGCAGGTAGTACAGCTTGGCACGACGTACGTCACCGCGACGCTTCACTTCGATGGAAGCCATCAGCGGGGAGTACAGCTGGAAGGTACGCTCAACGCCTTCACCGGCGGACAGTTTGCGCACGATGAAAGAGCTGTTCAGACCACGGTTGCTGCGAGCGATCACAACACCTTCGTAAGCCTGCAGACGCTCACGGGTACCTTCCTTAACCTTGACTTGCACGACAACGGTGTCGCCAGGTGCAAATTCAGGGAAAGTCTTGCCCAGACGAGCGATTTCTTCCTGTTCCAGTTGCTGGATCAGATTCATGTTACTACTCCTTGTTTTTCAGGGAATCTTGTTCCTGCTGAAACTCCGTCAGCAGCCGAGATTCCTGTTTTGTCAAAATGCGGTCTTTCAGCAAGTCCGGCCGGCGCAACCAGGTGCGTCCGAGAGACTGCTTCAGCCGCCATTTGGCGATCAGGGCATGATTACCGGAGAGCAGAATCTCTGGCACCCGGACACCCCGGTATTCTTCCGGACGCGTGTAGTGCGGGCAATCGAGCAGGCCATCCACGAAAGAGTCTTCGTAGGCGGACTGCATGTCATTGAGTACCCCCGGCAACAGCCGTACCACCGCATCCATCACGATCATCGCCGGCAATTCACCACCGGACAGTACGTAGTCACCGACCGAAATCTCTTCATCGACCTCCTGGTCGATCAAGCGCTCGTCGATGCCTTCGTAACGCCCGCACAACAGGATCAGGCCCGGCATTGCGGCCAAGCTTGCCACCCGTTGGTGCGTCAGCGGTTGCCCCTGCGGCGACAGGTACACGACATGACTGCGCTCGACACCTTGCTGCTGCTGCCTGGCTTTCGCGGCCGCAATGGCCTGCTCCACCGGATTGGCCATCATCACCATTCCGGGGCCGCCACCGTAAGGGCGATCGTCGATCGTCTTGTAACTGTCGGTAGTGAAATCACGCGGATTCCACGCCGAGAACTGCCAGATCGATTGTTCCAACGCCCGACGGGTGACCCCGTAGCGGGTGATGGCATCAAACATTTCGGGGAAAAGTGATACCGCATCAAGCTGCATCAGTAATCCAGTCCCCACTCGACCTTGATCTGCTTGTTCTGCGTGTCGACATCGCCGACATAGGCAGCCACAAACGGGATCAGGATCTGGCCGTGTTCACCGCTGATCACCAGCACGTCATTAGCGCCGGTTTCCATCAGGTCCACAACCTTGCCCAGACAGAGACCTTCCGCGTTGATGACATTCATACCGATCAGGTCCGACCAGTAATATTCGCCATCTTCGGCAGGCGGCAATTCCACCTTGGGTACTGCAACTTTCAGGCCACGCATCGCCTCAGCCTGTTCACGGCCAGTGACTTCTTCCAGCTGTGCCACCAAGTTCTTTGGCTGCACTGCCCCGTCCTTGAACGTAAAAGGCTTCCAGTCGTTTTCCTTGCCGATCCACCAGACCGGGTAGTCAAACAGGCTGTCAGCGAACTGGGTATCCGCGTGTACCTTGATCCAGCCACGAACACCAAATGCGCCGCGGACAAAACCCATTATTGCCAGATCATCATCACGCATGCGCTCAGGCTCCGTTATTGGCAGATCAACGGAGATCAAGCGGCTTTTGGCTGCTCTTTCAGCAGTTTTGCAACGGAATCAGATACTTGTGCGCCAGTACCGATCCAGTAGTTCAGACGGTCCATGGACAGGCGAACGCGCTCTTCCTTCTCGTTGGCGACCGGGTTGTAGAAACCAACGCGCTCGATGAAGCGGCCATCGCGACGGCTGCGGGAATCAGTTACTACCACGCTGTAGAACGGGCGGTTTTTAGAGCCACCACGTGCAAGACGAATCACTACCATTGTCGATTGTCCTTAAAATTACGGAATCGTAGAAAAGCTTCCGATTTTATGGCACTTTTCCCTTATACCGCAAGCGCTTATTGCAGGGACTTCACCGTCGCCTCGCCCTGCAGGTCTTTGGTCACGATGGTCAGCGCCCGGTCTTCCGGATGCGTGGTCACCACAAACCCCAGCCGTGCCATCAGTTTCAGCATGCCCTTGTTGCCGGCCAGCACCTCGCCGACCATGGTTTTCAGCCCCTGTTCGCGCGCCGCGTCGAACAGCGCCTGCATCAGGATCACGCCGATGCCCTTGCCCTGCCACGAGTCGGCCACCTCCAGCGCGAACTCGCAGCTTTCGTTGTCAGGGTCGGTAATGTAGCGCGCCACCGCCAGCTGCTCTTCGCCGTCATCGGTCTGGCGCACCATTGCCAGCGCCATCTCGCGGTCGTAGTCGAGCTGGGTGAAGCGCACCAGCATGCTCTGCGACAGCTGCTTGATGCTGGACATGTAGCGGTTGTAGCGGCTTTCCTCGGACAGGTTGCGCACGAATTCCTGCTGCATCTGCGCGTCTTCCGGTCGCACCGGCCGGATCATCACCGTGGTACCGTCCTTCAGCATCGCGCAGTGCACGATGTGTGCCGGGTACGGCATGATCGCCATGTGACCGTAAGGCTTGCCCTGCACTTGCGGCTGCACGATGATGCGCGCGTCCAGCGCCACCACGCCGGACTCGTCCGCCATCAACGGATTGATGTCCATCTCGCGTACCTCCGGCAGCTCGCACACCAGCTCCGACACGTGCAGCACGATATTCTTCAGCGCCTCGATGTCGATGCCGGGCATGTTCTTGAACGGCCCGAGTATCTTGCCGATGCGGGTCTTGTCGATCATGCGCTCCACCAGATAGTGGTTGACCGGCGGCAGGCTCAAGGCACGGTCCTGCATCACTTCCACCGCGATCCCGCCGGCGCCGAAGGTGATCACCGGCCCGAACGAGGCATCGTGGGTCACGCCGACCATCAGCTCGCGGGCAAAACGGCGCTTGCGCATCGGCTGCACCGAGATGCCGACGATCTTCGCCTCCGGCCGCGCCTGCAGCGTGCGGCCGATGATGCCGCGGTAGGCGTCTCGCAGTGTGGCTTCGTTGCTGATATTGAGCTCGACCCCGCCGACATCCGACTTGTAGATGATGTCCGGCGAGTCGATCTTCAGCACCACCGGATAACCGATCTCGGCGGCGTAACACACCGCCTCGTCCTCGCTTGCGGCCAACCTTGTCGGGTTGACCGGGATGTTGAAGGCGGCCAGTACCGCCTTCGACTCGCGCTCCGACAGGATGCTGCGCCCTTCCGCCTGCGCCGTGGCGATCACCGCGCGGGCGCTGAGCACGTCCGGCACCAGCCGTTCGCCTTCCAGCGGCCCCGGCGTCTGAAGCAGCAGCTGCTGGTTCTGGTGGTAGGACGCCAGGTTGCGGAACACCTCGATGGCGAACTCCGGCGCGCGGAAATGCGCGCACTTCGAGCGGGAAAACAGCTCGCGGCTTTCCGACACCTTGGCATCACCCAGCCAGGACAAGAACAAAGGCTTGTTGCTCTCGCGCTGCAAGCCGACCATCAGCTGCGCGGTGGTCAGATGGTCGGTGCCGGCCTGCGGCGTGAAGATCACCAGCACGCCATCGACATTGGGGTCGTCGAGACAGACCTTGACCGCGGTACGGAAGCGCACCGGGCTCGCGTCACCGATGATGTCGACAGGGTTGCTGCCGGACCAGTTGCGCGGCAGCGACTCGTTGAGCAGGTCGAGACTGGTGGCAGACAGCTTGGCCAGCTCCACGCCGTACATGTAGGCGCTGTCGGCCGCCAGCACGCCGGGGCCGATGCCGTTGGTGACGATCGCCAGCCGTTTGCCGGTGACGCGATAGTTGGCCGCAAGTACCTTGGCGGCGGTAAACAGCTGCGCGATGGTGGCCACCCGCAGTACACCGGCCCGCGACAGCGCGGCATCGAATACGTCGCCGCTTTCGACCATGTTCGAGGAGTGGGTGACGCCGATCACGTCGTCCTCGTAGCGCCCCGACTTCACCACCACCACCGGCTTGGTCCGCGCCGCCGCCCGCAGCGCGCTCATGAAGCGGCGCGAATCGTGCACGTGGTGCACGTGCAACAGGATGCCCTGGGTGAAGTTGTCGGCGATCAGGTAATCGAGGATTTCGCCGAACTCGACGTCCAGCGCCTCACCGACCGACACCACACTGGAAAAGCCGATGCCCTTGCTGTCCGCCCAGTCCAGCATCGCGGTACACAGCGCCGAGGATTGCGACACCAGCGCCAGATTGCCCGCCTTGACCCGGCTGTTGTAGTTGCTGGCATTGAAACCGGCCACCGGCCGCATCAGGCCCAGCACATTGGGGCCGAGGATGCGGATGCCGTAGTGGCGCGCCAGCGAGCGCGCCTCGTCCATCGCCGCGCGCTCCACGTCCTCCGAATCGGAGAAATCCTTGGCCAGCAGGATCGCCTTGACCCCCTTCTTGCCACAATCCTTGACGATGGCCGGCAAACCGCGCAATGCCGTGGTCACCACCGCCAGATCGATCGGCCCTTCGATCAGCCGCACCGACGGCGTAGCGGCAATGCCGCCGACGATGCGGTGATTGAGGTTGACCGGATACAGCTTGCCCTGGAAGTTACCGGCCAGCAGGTTGGCAAACACCGCCTGCCCCACCGAGCCGGGCGTATCGCTGGCGCCGATCACGGCAACATTGCGGGGAGAGAACAACGGGGTCAGATAGTGCGGTTTCATAGTTTTGCCATCCTGATGGGCAGAGGTTTTCCGGCCTGAGTGGCGCTACCGGCCGCCGGTTGCCATTGCAGATGTGTAAAGATACAGCTGCTACTTGCCTACGGCATACAACGCATCTCAACAGTAGCGCCGCGCGATCATTATTGCTAATCTTCCCTGTTTGGCGCTGCATTTTTGTTGCGCCGCATCAAGAATCAACGCCAACAGCCAGGGCCCACGCCCGCGCCGGGGATTGCTACCATGTCTAAACGCGTCGTCACACTTGCGCACTACTACACCCAGCCCGAAATCCAGCAAATGGCCGACAAGGTGGGAGACAGCCTCGAGCTGTCCTTGTTCGCGCGCGAATCCAAAGCCGACATCATCGTCTTCGCCGGTGTGCGCTTCATGGCCGAGACGGCAAAAATCCTAAACCCGCAAGCCGAAGTGATCCTGCCGGACGCCGGCTCCACCTGCTCGCTGGTGACGCAGACCGATGTCGAGGCACTGCGCCAGTGGCGCGAGAGCCACCCCGATCACGTGCACGTGTCCTATATCAACTCCTCGGCCGCGCACAAGGCGCTGTCGGACTGGATCGTCACCAGCCGCAACGTCGACGACATCATTGCCCACCTGTATGAGCAAGGCAAAAAAGTCATTTTTTCGCCGGACCGCAACATGGGCGGCTACCTCAATTACCAGTACGGCTACGACATGCCGCTGTGGTCGGCGGTGTGCGAGGTGCACGACAAGTTCAACGAGGCCGCGCTCAACGAGGCGCTGGAAGCCGTCAATAGCAAGGCTTACCTGATTGCCCATCCGGAGAGCCCGCTGCCGGTGCTCAAGCGCGCGCAGTACGTCGGTTCCACCTCCGGCATGCTCAACTGGATCAAGGCCTATGACGGCGCGGTCAGCGACGTGATCTTTGTCGCCACCGAAGACGGCATCCTCTACAACATGCGCCTCGCCCGCCCGGAACTGGACATCCGCCAGGCGCCGATCTACGCCGGCTGCCAGTGCAACTCCTGTCCGTACATGAAGATGAACACCATCGAAGCAGTCAAGCGCGCGCAGCAAGGCCTCGGCACCCGCATCGACTACCTGAGCCAGGCCGAGATGGACGCCGCCAGACTGCCGATCGAGCGCATGCTCGACTTCAGCCAGCGCTACTACGTCTGAGCGATAACGCAACGCAGCACACCGGGCCGGCCGTACGCCGGCCCTTTTTCATTCTGCGCCGGCGGCCGTGCCGGCCGGACAGAGAAATTTTGCGCCACCAGCATACGCGGATACAATCGGATGGTCTGGATGGAAGGTTGCCATGAAATTTCTTGTTAGCAATGATGATGGTTATTTCTCGCCGGGGATCGCGGCCCTGGCCAGCACCCTGGCCAAATACGGCGAGGTAGTGGTCGTGGCACCGGAGCGCGACCGCAGCGGCGCCAGCAACTCGCTGACGCTGGACCGGCCGCTGAGCGTGAAGCAGGCGGCATCCGGCTACTACTACGTCAACGGCACCCCCACCGACTGCGTGCACGTCGCCGTCACCGGTTTTCTCGATTTCAAGCCGGACATGGTGTTCTCCGGCATCAACCACGGCCCGAACATGGGTGACGACACGCTGTACTCGGGCACCGTTGCCGCCGCCACCGAAGCTTTCCTGCTCGGCATCCCGGCAGTGGCCGTTTCGCTGGCCGGCAAGCACCAGCACTTCGCCAGCGCCTGCCATGCCGTCGACCTGCTGATGGCCAATACCCTCAAGACACCGTTTACCCACCCGGTACTGCTGAACGTCAATGTCCCCGACGTGCCGGTAGCACAGCTGCAAGAGATCGAGGTCACCCGCCTCGGCCGCCGCCACCATGCCGAGCCGGTGATTGCCGGCAAGAATCCGCGCGGCGATACCGTGTACTGGGTCGGCCCGGTCGGCCCGGAGCAGGACGCCGGCGCCGGCACCGATTTCCACGCCATTCGCCATAACCGGATTTCGGTCACGCCGCTGATGATAGACCTGACCGCCAGCGAACAAATGGGATTCATCCGCACATGGCTCAACCAGTAAGCGTTGCCCAGGGCAGCTACGGCATGATTTCCGAGCGCACGCGCCTGCGCATGATCGAGCGCCTGCGCCAGCAGGGCATTCGCGACGAGCGGGTGCTGGCGGCAATGTACGAAGTGCCGCGCCACCTGTTCATCGACCAGGCACTGGCAACCCGTGCCTACGATGACGTGTCGCTGCCGATCGGGCAGGGGCAGACCATCTCCCAGCCGCTGACGGTGGCACGCATGACCGAAAAGCTGCTGGAAGGACGCAGCAGCCCCGGCAAGATCCTCGAGATCGGAACCGGCTGCGGCTACCAGACGGCCGTGCTGCTGAAAACCGGTGCCCAGGTCTATTCTGTCGAGCGCCTCTCCGGCATCCTCGACAAGGCACGGCTGAACCTTCGCAATGCCAAGCTGGTCCATGCCAGACTGGTTCATGGTGATGGCCATCAGGGCCTGCCCGATGTGGCGCCGTTTGACGGCATCATCATGACCGCCGCCGCCCGCCAGGTGCCGCCGGCGCTGCTGCCACAGCTGGCAACCGGAGGACGGCTGGTTTTGCCGATCGGCGACCAGGAGCAGCACCTGTGGCTGTACGAAAAGACCGCCACCGCAATTCAGGAAACCCGGCTGGAAGCCGTCCGCTTTGTGCCGCTGCTACCCGGCAAGCAATGATGCAGGGCACAAACGCAACAACACGCCCCAGCCAGATTGTCAGACAATTTACAGCCAGATCAGAACTGGCATATAACATCCTCAAGCCAATGTACAAGCAAGTATTTAAACTGATCCAACCGTTGCCTGTCGTCTTGCCACTGCTGTTGGCCGCCTGCGCCACCAGCAACCCGACGCCGGCACCGATTGTGGCCGGTCAGGCCAGCGTTCTCGGCAGCAGCGCCACCGGCAGCAAAGCCGCCAACAGCAGCCCGGTAACGGCTGGCACGCAGAGCAGCCCGATCCGGCTCGGCTCACTGCCGAAGGCGAATACGCCGACGGCCGGCAGCACGCACCAGGTCCAGGCCGGCGAAACGCTGTACCGCATTGCGGTTAATAATGGTCTGCGCTATCAGGATCTGGCGGAATGGAATAATCTGGATGGCTACAACATCAAGGTTGGCCAGACGCTGCGCCTGACGCCACCCGGCACCACCAGCCCGGCGACGGTAGCCAAGCCGCCAGCCGAAGTGGCAACGGCAAGCAATACGGTCAGCGGCGGCGCCAAGAACGGTAACGAGACGCTGAAACAATATCCGAAGGCATTGAAACTGCCGTACTCGGAGAATGCGAACAGACAGCTGCCGCTATTGGCCGAGGGCAGCAGTGGCAGCAAGCCGCCGGCACCGCTGGAGAAGCTGCCGCAAGAGAAGCAGCCACCGAAGGTCGCCGGCACCACGGCTCCGGCCACGACGGGTACGGCGGTCGACAGCAGCCGCCCGGAAGCCTCGGCCGCTACCGGCAGCCAGTGGCAGTGGCCGACGCAGGGCAAGGTGGTCCGGGGCTTCTCGGAGCAAAACAAGGGCATTAACATTAGCGGCAAACTGGGACAGCCGGTGATGGCAGCCAATGACGGCAAGGTGGTCTACAGTGGCAGCGGTTTGCGTGGTTATGGCAAGCTGATCATCATCCGCCACGACAAGACTTATTTGTCAGCCTACGCACACAACAGCGCATTAGTGGTCAAAGAAGGACAAGCGGTCAAGAAAGGCCAGAAAATTGCCGAAATGGGTGATACCGACGCAGATCAAGTAAAACTCCATTTCGAGATCCGGGAAATGGGCAAGCCGGTAGACCCGAGCAAGTTTCTGGAAGCTAAACCCTAGCAGGGACTCCCCTGCACCGGGGTAACTGCAAGCGGGGGAAAGCATCATGAGCGATGATCTGGAACTACTTGAAGAAGTGCTGGATGAAGAGGTAGAGCAGGAGGCGGAAGCCAAGGAAGCCGTCGAGGCCGAGGAAAGCAGTGTTAGCTCGGCGGTCAGCGAAGTCACCGACGTCACCCAGATCTACCTCAACGATATCGGCAACAATGCCCTGCTGACACCGGCGGAAGAAGTGGCGCTGGCACGCCGCGTGGTGCAAGGCGATTTTGCCGCCCGGCAGAAGATGATCGAGCACAATCTGCGGCTGGTGGTCAACATTGCCAAGCACTACATCAATCGCGGGCTGGCCTTGCTCGACCTGATCGAGGAAGGCAATATCGGCCTGATGCACGCGCTGGAGAAGTTCGATCCGGAGCGCGGCTTCCGCTTCTCCACCTATGCCACCTGGTGGATCCGGCAGAGCGTGGAACGGGCGATCATGAACCAGTCGCGCACCATCCGCCTGCCGGTGCACGTCATCAAGGAACTCAACATCTACCTGCGCGCCTCGCGCCATCTGGAAAGCCAGATCGGCCGCGAACCGACCCTGGACGAAATCGCCCATCTGGTCGACAAGCCGGTGGAAGAAGTGCGCAAGGTGATGAGCCTCAACGAGCGCATGGCGTCACTGGATGCGCCACTGGACATCGATCCGATGCTGTCGATCGGCGAATCGATCCCCGACGAGCAGCACGAGGAACCGGACGCGCAGCTGCACAATGTGCAGATTGAGCATTTCGTGCATGAATGGCTGTCACAGCTGACCGAAAAGCAGCGCATGGTGATCGAGCGCCGCTACGGCCTCAACAACCACGAGATCTGCACCCTGGAAGAACTGGCCGCCACACTGAGCCTGACCCGCGAGCGGGTGCGCCAGATCCAGATCGAGGCACTGGAGCACCTGCGCCGCATCCTGCGCCGCAAGGGCATCTCCAAAGACTTCCTGCTCTGAGATCACCGCCAGCCGGCAACACGCACAGGTGCTAACGCCCTGTGCGTTTTTTTGCGGCCAACCTTGGTGGCCGGAAACGGCGCACCTGCCACCACCAGCCACGCCAGCGCGGATCGGCATCGGTGGCGCCCTCGGCGTAGCGCCATTGCTGCCAGTCAGCGAGCAGGCGCGCCAGTTGTTGCTGCAACACTGGCGCCAGCAGCACGGCCTTGTCGCGCAGCTGCGCCGGTGTATCGCTGGCCACGGCCGCGACACCGGCCTGCTGCAGACGCGACACCAGCAGGAGCCAGCCGCGTACCGGATAGCTGCGCGCTGGCGGCCGGCGCCACAACAGCCATAACAGCAACGGCAACACCAGCAACACACCGCCGAGCAGCAATAGCGTCATCACACTGCCCACCCCTACCCGGCCCAGCCCCAGACGCTGGAACAGGCTCTGCTGCCGCCGGGCATCGTAATCCACCACCCACTGCTGCCAGACAAAGCCCGCGCGCTGCCATTGCGCATGAACCGTGTGCCACCACTGTGGCGGACGGCGTCCCAGCACCGGCACCACCGCCTGCGCCTCCGGCACCAGCTCGCCGACCTCGCTGACGATGCGCGACGGCGCCACCAGTGCCGTCGGGTCCACCCGCTGCCAGCGTCCCTGCAGCCACACCTCGGTCCAGGCGTGGGCATCGGAGGAGCGCACCAGCCAGAACTGCCCGCCCGCGTTGAATTCACCGCCCTGAAAGCCGACCACGATTCGTGCCGGCAGGCCGGCGGCACGGGCCAGGGTGGCGAAGGCCGAGGCGAAGTGCTCGCAAAATCCCTGGCGGCTGGAAAACAGGAAATCATCGACCACATCACCCTGCAGCAGCGGTGGCGACAGGGTATAACGCAGTCCCTGCTGCTGCAGCCAGGCACGCAGCGCAGCCAGGCGCCCGGCCTCGTCCCGGAACTGGCGCGCGAAAAACTCTCCCTGCTGCCGGGTGCGAAGGTTGGCCGCAGGCAGTTGCAGATAGTGATCGCGCTGTTCGGCACTCAGCGCCGCCGGATAAGCGGCTTGTGCCACGCTGCGCACGTCGTAGCGCAGACGTGCCTCGTTGCGGGCATCGATACGCCGCACTAGCTGGGCGGCGACCTGCTGCACGCCCTCGCCGGCCCACACCGCGTGCTCCAGCACCGGCAGCGCGCCCTTGAACGGCGTGGCGGTAATCGAGTACGACAGCTCGCCGGCCACACCAGGCAGCAAGGCAGCGCCGCTGTCCGGCACGCTACCCGCCGTCCAGCGCGCACCGTCGAAGCGATCGAACACCATCACCCGCCAGTACAGTTGTTCTCGCACCGGCTGTCGTCCGCGAAACTGGGCGGTAAACGCCGGCTCACGCGACGGAATCATCTGCCCGATACTGCCCGGCGCCAGACTGTCACTGAGACCGCTGGTGGCGCGCTGATCCATTGTCGGCATGCTCCACAGCGGGCCGGGCAGCCGCGGCATGGCGACGAACAGCAGCAGCATCAGCGGCATCGCATATAGCAGCGCCAGCGCGGCGGCACGCGGACTGGCGGCACTATCGACCCCAGCGAGCAACACCATCGCCCAAGTCAGCACGAACAGCGACAACAACAGCCACAACGCCGACGGCAGACTCTGGTCGAACAGCAGCGGCGTCGCCGCCAGAAAAAAACCCAGCCCCAGCAGCACGCGCCAGTCGCGCAGCGTCACCGTCTCGAAGGCCTTGAATCCGGTCAGCAACAGCAGCAGCGCCACACCGCCTTCGCGGCCAACCAGGGTGCGCAGGCTGAGCCACAACAACAGCACTGGCACGATCATCGCCAGCAACAGCCACACACGATGCGGCAATTGCCGCCCCTGCCACGCCAGCCACGCGCGGCCGCCCAGCTGCAGCGCAAACAGCAGCGGCACCCACGGCGGCAACTGCAGGAACAGCGGCAGCACGGTCAGTGCCAGCGCCGCCAGCACGGCAAAGTGGGCCAGACGCGGTTCACTGCGCATCGCGTACTCCAAAGCCGGCCAGCGCCCGCAGTCCCGGCCGCACCTCGCCCGCCGTCAGCCGCAACTCCTGCTGCGGCAGCCGCAGGACGACATCTTCGCCGCGCCGCGCCGCCGCCAGCAGCTGCCAGCACAGCCGCGACAGGCGGGCCTCGGCCGCCATCTCCGCCGGATAGGCGGACCACTCCAGCAGGCAGGTCGCCCGCGCCGCTTGCGGCTCCTCGAAACGCCGCGCCAGCAGCACACCGCGGCGGGCGTAGGCTTTCCAGGCGATGCGCCGGGCACCCAGCTCCGGCTGCCAGGCCACCAGATGGGAAAACAGCTCGCCCGGCACCGGCTGCTGCTCGCGCAGCTGGCCGCCGTCGGGCAGGCTGGCCGCCGCCCGTTCGTCGGCACAGGGCAGTGGATAAACGCACACCTGTGTCTGCAGCCGCAGGTAGGCAAAGGCCCGCACCAGCCCCAACGGCGATTCGGAATAGACCCGCAGCGGCGGTATCGTCATTTGGCCGCGCTGCAGCGTCAGTCGCGGCAACAGCACCTCGCCGGGACGGTCCAGCACCACGCCACCGGCTTCGTCATGCCAGCCGAGGCGCAACAGCCGCGACTCGCCCTCCGGCCACTGCAGTTGCAGCGGAAACAGTGCGTGACTGCCAGCCACCACATCGTCGGGCGCCCCGCAACGGATCGCGAGGCCGGCCAGCTGGCGATAGGCCAGCACCACCGCAATCAGCACCAGCGACACGATCCAGAACGACAGCACGTAGGCGAGACTGACCGCATAGTTGAGCGCGCCGATCCACACCGCCCACGCCACCAGCAACAGTCCCCAGCCAAACGTGGTCGGCAGCAGGTAGATGCGCGACTGCCCCAGCACCAGCTGCTGCTGTCGCGGCAGCCGGCGCAGCAGCCAGGATGACGCCGCCTTACGCCAGCGGGACATGGTCCAGCAACCGCTGTGCGGCATCAATGCTGTTCATGCCCGGCAGCCGCGACTGCAGGCGATGCGCACACACCGCCACGAACACCGCCTTCACGTCTTCCGGCAGCACGTGGTCGCGACCGTCCAGCATCGCCCAGGCGCGGGCAGCGGCCAGAATGGCCAGGCCGGCACGCGGGCTGAGGCCATGCATGAACAGCTCGCGCTTGCGGCTGGCCAGCAGCAAGGCCAGCACGTAGTCGGCCAGCGCGCTGCTGACGGTGACCTGCGCCGCTTTCTGCTGCAGTGCCAGCAGCTCGCCGGCATTCATCGCCGCCGGCAATGCCGACAAGGCCTGCCGCCGGTCACCGGCCAGCAGCAATGCGCGCTCCGACTCCGGTGACGGATAGCCCAGCGAGATGCGCATCAGGAAACGGTCCAGCTGCGACTCCGGCAGCGGAAAGGTGCCCAGCTGGCCATCCGGATTCTGGGTGGCAATCACGAAAAACGGTTTGGGCAGCGCGTGCGTCTGGCCATCGATCGATACCTGGCGTTCTTCCATCGCCTCCAGCAGCGCCGACTGCACCTTGGGTGAGGCGCGGTTGATCTCGTCGGCCAGCAACAACTGCGAAAACACCGGTCCCGGCTGGAATTCAAAGCGCCCTTCGTCGGGGCGGAACAGGCTCACCCCCAGCATGTCGGCCGGCAGCAGGTCGCTGGTGAACTGCACCCGGCGGTAATCCAGCCCCAGCACCCCGGCCAGCGCATGCGCCAGCGTGGTCTTGCCGACGCCCGGCACATCCTCGATCAGCAGGTGACCACCGGCCAGCATGCAGGTCAGCGCCA
This sequence comes from Vogesella sp. EB, assembly GCF_001037925.1. NCBI lineage: Bacteria > Pseudomonadati > Pseudomonadota > Betaproteobacteria > Neisseriales > Chromobacteriaceae > Vogesella > Vogesella sp. EB. Next base: position 85,819 of record NZ_LFDT01000009.1, read on the forward strand.
AGCGGATTTGTAGCGGTTTACCTAGAATCAACGCGTTCAGTTGACGATACGCAAAGGAGATGGATTGCATTTGAAGTCCGTTGGCCGCACACTTTATAAAGATTTCATATATCCCTTTTGCCACCACAACGCAACAAGGAAACGCGCGTGCTCACCTGGCTCAAATCGCACCTGACCGGCGGTGGACTCACCGCCTTTATCAGCCACTCCGACTGCTTGCAGCACAATATGGGTAGCGGCCATCCGGAATGCCCGGAGCGCCTGGTTGCCATCAAGGACCAGCTGATGGCGGCGCAGCTGTTTGACAGCCTGCAGGAAGTGGAGGCGCCACTGGTGAGCGAACAGCAACTGGCCCGCGTGCACCCGCCCCACTACGTTGAATACATCGAGGCGTGCTCGCCGTCGGTGGGTACCTTCCGTGTCGACCCGGATACCGCGATGTGCCCCGGCACGCTGCAGGCCGCCAGACGCGCCGCCGGTGCGGTGGTAAAGGCGGTCGACATGGTGTGCAACAAGGAGGCGCCGAATGCGTTCTGCTCGATCCGCCCGCCGGGACACCACGCCGAAAGTGCCCGTTCGATGGGCTTCTGCTTTTTCAACAATATCGCGGTCGGCATTGCCCATGCGCTGTCCAGCTACAAGTTGCAGCGCATTGCCGTCGTCGATTTCGATGTCCACCACGGCAATGGCACCGAGGAAATCTTCCGCGATGATCCGCGGGTGATGATGGTGTCGATTTTCCAGCATCCGTTCTTTCCCTACAGCGGCGACCAGCCACTGGGGGCGAACATGCACCATGTACCGCTGAAAGCCGGCAGCGGCAGCCGCGAATTCCGCGAGGCGGTCGAGTATCTGTGGCTGCCGCAACTGGAGGAATTCAAGCCGGAAATGATCTTCATCTCGGCCGGTTTTGACGCCCACCGCGAAGACGACATGGCCTCGCTGGCACTGACCGAGGCCGACTACGAGTGGGTGACGCGCAAGCTGCTGCAGCTGGCGGCCACCCATTGCGAGGGACGTATCGTGTCGGTGCTGGAGGGCGGCTATGACCTGTCGGCACTGGGCCGCAGTGCCGCAGCACACATCAAGGTGTTGTCCGACGGCTAGTCACGCAGTACGGTCGTAAAAAAACCTGCACCACGGTGCAGGTTTTTTGTTGGGGCTGGCGGGTGCTCAGCTTACGGCTTTTTCGCCGGGGCCGGTGCCGGTACCACGGTCGGCTTGGCGGTAGCAGCAGGTTTGGCTGCCGGTGTCTTGGTCGCCGCCTTGGCGGTGCCACCACCGACCAGCAGATCCGCCTTCAGCTTTTCCAGGGTCTTGGCACCGATGCCCGGCACGTTTTCCAGATCGGCATAGCTCTTGAACGGGCCATTCTTGGTGCGATAGTCGATGATCGCCTTGGCCTTGACTGGGCCGATGCCGTTCAGCGACTCCAGCTCCTGCTGGCTGGCAGTGTTGGCATTGACGGCAGCGAACGCTGCCACGGAGAACAGCAGGGACAGCAATGCAGCGAAGAACAGTTTCATCATTTGGCTCCCATGGTTTTTAATGACCGCGCAACAAATATCCCAAATAAATAAACATCAATGCAAGACAAATTGCATTACCGCCTTTGTTCCGATGTACGCCAGCAACAACAGCGCAAAACCGCCCAGCGTCCAGCGTATCGCCATCCTGCCGCGCCAGCCGCGATACTTGCGGCCAACCAGCAAGGCGCCGAACACCAGCCAGGACGTCACCGCAAACACGGTCTTGTGGCTGAATACCGCCGGTTTGCCAAACACCTCCTCGGAAAAGAGCACGCCGCTGGCCAGACTGGCGGTCAGCAGCAGGAAACCGGTGCCCAGCGTCTGGAACATCAGGTTTTCCATCACCATTAACGGCGGCAGCTTGCCGGACAGGCGGCCCGGCTTGCGCTCGTGCAGTGCCCGCTCCTGCATCAGCATCAGGATCGCGATCAGTGCCCCGATGGCAAACAGGCTGTAGGCCAGCAGCGACACCACCATATGCAGCAGAAAAGCGACATCGTTCACGGCATAGGTATTGCGCGGCAGCGGCAGGATTTCCGCCAGCAGCACCGCGACGAACGCGACCGGCACCAGAAAAGTCTGCAGCCCTTCCATGCGAGAGAAATAGCTGCCGGTCCAGAAGATCAGCAACATCATCCACGACAGCAGCGACAGCGCGGTACCCAGCCCCAGGCTCACCGTGCCGCTCTGGAAAACCGGCAGCGTCAGCACGATGGCGTGCAGCAGCAGCAGCGCCCCCAGCAAGGAGTGCTCGATACCGCTCTGGCGTGGCCACAGCACATGCCCGCGCCAGTGGCCAAGGTAGTGAACCGCCAGGCCCAGGTAACCAAAAGTCAACAAAGTGACCAAGATGAAAAGTAATCCGCTCATGGAGGTGTGGCAGGTCTGCGAACCGGGGGCGGCTCGTGGTAAAATAAATGATTAAAGAGTCTACACCAAAGCAGCCCTTGCTTGGCAGACAGAAGGACACCGCATGCTCGACAACCTTACTTCCAGACTTACCAGTGCGCTGAAAACCATCCGTGGTCAGGCGCGCATCAGCGAAACCAACATCCAGGACGCCCTGCGCGAAGTACGGCTGGCCTTGCTGGAGGCCGACGTCGCGCTCCCGGTCGTCAAGACTTTCATCGCGCAGGTCAAGGAACGCGCGCTGGGCCAGGAAGTGATGGGCAGCCTGACCCCGGGCCAGGCGCTGATCGGCATCGTCAACGACGAGCTGGTGCGGCTGATGGGGGACAAGAACGACGCGCTGAACCTGGCCGCCGTGCCGCCGGCGATCGTGCTGATGGCCGGCCTGCAGGGCGCCGGCAAGACCACCACCGTCGGCAAGCTGTCCAAGCTGCTGAAAGAGACCCAGAAGAAGAAGATTCTGGTGGTCTCCGCCGACGTGTACCGTCCGGCTGCGATCGAACAGCTGAAGACGCTGGCCGAACAGGTCGGCGTCGAGTTCTTCCCGTCGTCGCCGGACCAGAAGCCGCTGGACATCGCCGCCGCTGCGCTGGATCACGCCAAGCGTCACCTGTTTGACGTGCTGATGGTCGATACCGCCGGCCGCCTCGCCATCGACGAAGCGATGATGGCCGAGATCAAGGCGTTGCACGCCTTCCTCAACCCGATCGAAACCCTGTTCGTGGTCGACGCGATGCAGGGCCAGGATGCGGTCAACACCGCCAAGGCCTTCAACGAGACCCTGCCGCTGACCGGCGTGATCCTGACCAAGATGGACGGCGACTCGCGTGGCGGTGCTGCGCTGTCGGTACGCCACATCACCGGCAAGCCGATCAAGTTCATCGGTGTCGGCGAAAAACTGACCGGCCTCGAGCCGTTCCATCCCGACCGTCTTGCCAGCCGCATCCTGGGCATGGGTGACGTGCTGTCGCTGATCGAGGATGTGCAGAAGGGCATCGACGAAAAGAAGCGCAGGCGATGGCCAAGAAGCTGAAGTCCGGCAAGGGTTTCGACCTCGAGGACTTCAAGGCACAGATGCAGCAGATGAAGAAGATGGGCGGCATGACCAGCCTGCTGGAAAAGATGCCGGGCGAGATCGGCCAGCTGGCCAAGGGTGTGCAGGGCGCCGAGGCCGAAAAGTCCATGCGCCGCATCGAGGGCATCATCAACGCGATGACCATGGAAGAGCGCCGCAAGCCGGAACTGCTGAAAGCCAGCCGCAAGCGCCGCATCGCCACCGGCTCCGGCGTCAGCGTGCAGGAAGTCAACCGCCTGCTGAAACAATTCGAGCAGACCCAGAAGATGATGAAGCAGTTCTCGTCCAAGGGCGGCATGATGAAACTGATGAAGGGCATGAAAGGCATGATGCCTGGCATGTAAGGCAACGGGTGCCGGCGACAGCCGGCCCCGTTTTTCACGTTGCACACGGATAGAGTACCGCATATGCATTACGACGTTGTCGTGCTGACCGATCACAAACTGCTGTCGCTGGATGCCGCCGACTGGTACAGCCAGCAGGTGCACACCGAGGACAATCTGGTGCTGGCCGCCCTGGAACAGCAGGGACTCAAGGTTGGCCGCAAGGACTGGGCCGACCCGGCCTACGACTGGACACAATGTCGCGCCGCCGTGTTCCGCAGCACCTGGGACTACTTCCACCGCTTTGCCGAATTCGCACCGTGGCTGGCCCAGGTCAGCCGCAGCACCCGCCTGTTCAACGAGGCCGGCCTGATCCACTGGAACATCGACAAGCACTACCTCGGCGTGCTGGCCGAACGAGACGTCAACATCGTGCCGACCCTGTTCATCGAGCGCGGCGATCCGCGCTCGATGGCGCATATCGTCGCCGAGAGCGGCTGGGAAGAAGTCATCCTGAAACCCACCGTCTCCGGCGCCGCCCGTCACACCTATCGCTTCCACGCCCTCGACAGCGAACAGCACGAGTGCACCTTCGGCGAACTGGTGGAACAGGAAGCGCTGATGCTGCAGCCGTTCCAGCGCAACATCCTGGAACAGGGCGAGCTGTCGCTGATGGTGATCGACGGCCAGTACACCCACGCCATCCGCAAGACTGCCAAGGCCGGCGATTTCCGCGTGCAGGACGACCACGGTGGCAGCGTGCACCGCTTCGAGCCGTCGGCCGACGAGATCCTGTTCGCCGAGGCCGCGGTTGCGGCGGTACCGTTCGACGTGCTGTATGCCCGCGTCGACCTGATCCGCGACAACGATGGCGCGCTGGCGATCATGGAGCTGGAAATGATCGAGCCGGAACTGTTTTTCCGCTTTTGCCCGCCCGCCGCCGACAAGCTGGCCGCCGGCATCGCACGCCGCCTGGCCGCCTGATTGCGGCCAACCTGGTACCCCATTTCTTTTTGAAGCAACCGGCCAGCCCTGCTGGCCAGCAACCTGGAAGCACTGAGTGATGAATCTGACAACGCTGACCGCCCTCTCCCCGCTCGACGGCCGCTACTCCGGCCAGGCAGAGCCACTGCGCGCCATTTTCTCCGAATTTGGCCTGATGAAAGCGCGCATCAAGGTCGAACTGGAATGGCTGAAAATGCTGGCAGCCGAACCGGGCATCGAGGAGGTAAAGCCGTTCTCCGCCGCCACCATCCGTGAAATCGACGATGTCATCGACAACTTCTCGATCCAGCACGGCGAAGAAGTGAAGGCGATCGAAGCCCGCACCAACCACGACGTGAAGGCGATCGAGTACTGGCTGAAAGAGCGCCTGTCCGGCAACCCGGAAGTGATGGCCGCCAGCGAATTCATCCACTTCGCCTGCACCTCGGAAGACATCAACAACCTGTCGCACGCGCTGATGCTGAAGACAGCCCGCAACACCGTGATGCTGCCGGCAGTGGACGAAGTGATCGCCAAGCTGTCGCAGCTGGCACACGACCAGGCCGCCATCCCGATGATGAGCCGCACCCACGGCCAGCCAGCCACCCCGTCCACCATGGGCAAGGAACTGGCCAACGTGGTGTACCGCCTCAAGCGCCAGCGCGAACAGCTGGTGAAGCAGGAACTGCTGGGCAAGATCAACGGCGCGGTCGGCAACTACAACGCCCACATCGTCGCCTACCCGGACGTGGACTGGGAAAGCCTGGCCGGCCGCTTCGTCACCGGCCTGGGCCTAACCTTCAACCCGTACACCATCCAGATCGAGCCGCACGACTACATGGCCGAGCTGTACCAGCAACTGTCGCGCATCAACACCATCCTGATCGACCTTGATCGCGATATCTGGGGCTACATCTCGCTGGGCTACTTCAAACAGAAGGTGAAGAAGGACGAAGTCGGCAGCTCGACCATGCCGCACAAGGTCAACCCGATCGACTTCGAAAACTCGGAGGGCAACTTCGGCCTCGCCAACGCTGTGCTGGGCCACTTGGCGGAGAAGCTGCCGCTGTCGCGCTGGCAGCGTGACCTGACCGACTCCACCGTGCTGCGCAATATGGGCGTCGGCTTCGGCTACACCCTGCTCGGCTTCAAGGCGCTGATGAAGGGCCTCAACAAGCTGGAAATCAACCCGGCGATGCTGGCTTCCGACCTGGATGCCACCTGGGAGCTGCTGGCCGAGCCGATCCAGACCGTGATGCGCCGCTACGGCGTACCGAACCCGTACGAGCAGCTGAAAGAGCTGACCCGCGGCAAGGACGGTATCACCCGCGACACCCTGTCCGCCTTCATCAAGGGCCTGGAAATTCCGGAAGCGGAAAAAGTCCGCCTGCTGGAGCTGACCCCGGCCGGTTACGTCGGCAAGGCAGAAGAGCTGGCCCGCCGCATCTGAGCTGCGGCCAACCTTGCAAGCACAAAGCCACCCGTCGGGTGGCTTTTTTCATGGCCGCACCATGATGGCCGCCGGTCTGCACAAAAATTGTGCACGACAAAAAGCCGTCAATCTGATTGATTGACGGCTTTTAAAATCCTTGGTTGCGGGAGCAGGATTTGAACCTACGACCTTCGGGTTATGAGCCCGACGAGCTACCAGACTGCTCCATCCCGCGACTGAGAAGGAGATAATACCTTGCCTGGACCCCGTCGTCAAGCATTAAACGCTCCAGCTCACCCAGCCCCAGTACCAGGTCGCCAGAATGACCACACCGAACACGATACGGTACCAGGCAAAGACTTCGTAGGTATGGGTGGCGATGAAGCGTACCAGGGTGCGCACCGCCAGCAAAGCACTGACAAAGGCGGCCACAAAGCCGACCGCGAACATTGGCGCATCGCTCAGCGACAGCACGTCGCGATGCTTGTACAAGTCGTAGAAAGTGGCGGCAAACATGGTCGGCACCGCCAGGAAGAAGGAGAACTCGGCGGCGACCTTGCGATCCAGACCGAAGAACATGCCGCCGATGATGGTGGCGCCGGAGCGCGAGGTGCCCGGAATCATCGCCAGCACCTGGGCACAGCCGACCTTCAGCGCATCGCGCCAGCCGATGTCATCCACCTGGTGCACCCGTGCGGTGTGGGTGCGGCGCTCGGCGTACAGGATCAGCAAGCCGCCAACAATCAGCGCCGTGGCGACGCTGACCGGGTTGAAGAAGTAGTACTTGATCTGCTTGATGAACAGCAGCCCCATCACTGCCGCCGGCAGGAACGCCACCAGCAGGTTCAGCACGAAGCGTTGCGCCTTGGGATCGGAACGCAAACCGGTCGCGACACTGACAAAACGCTGCCGGTATTCAAACAGCACCGCCAGGATCGCCCCCAGCTGGATCGCCACTTCAAAAACCTTGCCCTCGTTAAAGAAGCCGATCAGGTCGCCGACCACGATCAGGTGGCCGGTACTGGATACCGGCAGGAACTCGGTCAAGCCCTCCACCACCCCCAACAACAATGCTTTCGCCAAAAACAACCAGTCCACCACGCCCCCGATCTTTCACTTCAATATAAAAGGGCCGTCCACAGACGACCCTTGTGTTGCCCCCATGCGGCGCTTATTTGCCGCTCGCCACCTTGGCCACCAGCTCGTTGACCACCTGCAGCAGGCGTGCCGGTTCCGCCGGCTGCGCCATGTACTTGCCACCGACCACGATCGCCGGCGTGCCCTGCACCGCATAATCGCGGGTCATCTTGCTGGCGCGGGCTACCTGCGCATTCACGCCAAACGACTTGTAGGTCTGCATGAAGCTGGCGGCATTGACGCCCTGGCTTGGCAGCCACTGGCGCAGCTTGGCCTCGTCCGCCAGATTGATGTCCTTCTTCAGCACCGCGTCAAAGGCCGGCTGGTGCAGCTTTTCCAGCGTCTTGGTGGCATTGAGGGTGGCAAACAGGCGGGCCAGCCCTTCCATCGGCTTGTTCCACACGATCTGCTCGCGACGGAACTGCACGTTCGCCGGCAGCTTCTTGCGCCATGCTTCCAACGCCGGATCAAGGTTGTAGCAGTGAATGCAGGCGTAAGAGAAGAACTCGATCACCTCCACCTTGCCGGCGGCAACGGTAGGCTGCGGCTTGGCCAGCACGGTGTAGTCACGGCCTTCGACCAGCGCGGCATGCACCAGCGACGACGACAGGAATAATGCAGCTAATACCCATTTTTTCATCATGAAATCCACTAGATTATTGTTTGGCTGACAACTTCACCACCACGACATCAATACCGTCCTGCCGCAGGCGCTGACGCAAGGCGTCGACATCGGCAGCCCGCTCGAACGGGCCGATCCGCACCCGGTGAATCAGGCCTTTTTCCGGCACATTGCTGGACAGGATGTTGGCCTCCACCCCCATCAACGCCAGCTTGGCCTTCATATTGTCGGCATCGCTTTCGTTATTGAACGCGCCAGCCTGCAGATAGAGCTTGGCCGGTGCCACTGTCGGACGCTCGGCCTTGGCATCAGTTCCCTGCGCCGGATCGACCGGTACCGCTTCCAGCTGCCCCGGCAGTATCTTGTAAAAATCAAAGCGCTGCTCGTCGTCCTGCGGCGCCACGGCGGCACTCTGCGATGCCGCCGCTTTCGGGGTCGTCACCACCGGCGCCGGCTCGGCGGTATTCAGTTTTGCCCCCGGCGCCAACACCTCGGTAGCCGGAGCCGACGCGGTGGAGCGCGTGGCCTGCAAGCGCTCCAGATTGCTATACGGCACGCTGGCCTTGTTCATGTAAAACGCCACGCCGATCGCCACGCCGACGCCGACGATCAGGCCGACCAGCACGCCGGCCATCATGCCGCCACCGCCCTTGCTGTTGCCGGACGGTTTGCGGGAGGAACTACGCACCTGCTTCAAATCTCGATTACTCATGAAACTCACTAAATGGAGGGTATTGCCAACAACACGGGGATTCAACGACTGCCAAAGCTGGCCAACCCTCGCCTGAATTGTACTGCCTGCAACAGATGTGACCGTAGCGGATAGGCGTGCCCGCCAAGATCCGCCAGCGTGCGCGCAATGCGCAGCACACGGAAATAGGCACGCGCCGACAAGTCCAGCTTGTCCAGCATCTGGTTCAGTAATGCGCTTTCCGCCGCCGGCAACGGGCAGACCTCGGCCAGTTCCGCCGAGTTCAACTCGGCATTGATCTTGCCCTGCCGTTGCAACTGCCGCTCGCGCGCCGCGGCCACCCGCTCGCGTACAGCCTGGCTGCCTTCGCCGCTGGGCAAGGCCTGCAGCTCGTCAAGCGACAAACCGCCGACTTCCACCATCAGGTCAAAACGGTCCAGCAACGGACCCGATATTTTAGCGCGATATCGGCTGACCTGCTCGGGCGTACAGCGACACGGCTTGCGCGGATGGCCCAGATAGCCACACGGGCAGGGATTCATCGCTGCCAGCAACTGGAAACGCGCGGGATAGGTTACCTGCCGCGCGGCTCTGGAGATATGGATCTCGCCGCTCTCCAGCGGTTCCCGCAGCACCTCCAATACTTTGCGATCGTATTCCGGCAGTTCGTCCAGAAACAGCACGCCACGATGGGCAAGACTGATCTCGCCAGGACGCGGCTCGGAACCGCCACCGACCAGTGCCACCGCGGAAGCGGTGTGATGCGGCGAGCGATACGGACGCGTCCGCCAGCGGGACAGGGCAAAACCCTGGCTGCCCAGCGACTGCACCGCCGCGCTCTCCAGCGCCTCGTCCAGCGTCATCGGCGGCAGGATGCCGGGCAGGCGTGCGGCCAACATCGACTTGCCGGTGCCCGGCGGCCCCTGCATCAGCAGGCTGTGGCCACCGGCGGCGGCCAGCTCCAGCGCCAGCTTAGCCACGCCCTGGCCACGCACTTCGGACAGGTCGGGATAGCCTTGCTCCGCTGGCGGCGTCAGCGTTGCCGACACCGCCGGCAAACGGGCGACACCGGCCAGATGCGCGCATACCTCGGCCAGCGTATCGGCGGCAAAGATGGTGACGCCGTGCACCAGCGCCGCCTCGTTGGCACTGGCACGCGGCAGGATGAAGGCGCGGCCGCTGTCGCGCGCGGCATTGACCATCGCCAGCGCACCACGCACCGGACGCAACTCGCCGCTCAGCCCCAGCTCGCCTGCCAGTTCATAACCGGCCAGCTGCTCCGCCGGCAGTTGCCCGGCCGCAGCCAGCAAGGCGATCGCCAGCGGCAAATCGAAACGCCCGGACTCCTTCGGCAGATCAGCCGGCGCCAGATTGACGGTAATGCGTCGCGCTGGGAAGTCAAAGCCGGATTGCAGCAGCGCGGCACGCACCCGCTCGCGGCTTTCCTTGACCTCGGTATCCGGCAAGCCGACCAGCGTGAACGACGGCAAGCCGTTTGACAGATGCACCTCGACGCTGACTTGCGGAGCACACAAGCCGGACAGGGCACGACTGAAGCAAACGGCCAGCGTCATGGGTTTATTGGACTTCGCTGTCTGCCGCGGGGGCGTCAGCCGCAGCGGTGCCGGCTGCGGCTTCCAGCGCCTGCAGGCGTGTTTCCAGCTGTGTCAGCTGCTCGCGGGTGCGGGCCAGCACTTCCTGCTGCACGTCGAACTCCTCGCGCGTCACCAGATCCATGCGCGCGAAGGTGGCGCCCATCATCGCCTTGATGTTTTTCTCGATGTCCTTGGCCGGACTGGCGGCGATGGTCTCGCTGATCTTGTTGCTGATTTCATCGAACAGTTTCTGGCTAAGCATGGCAGCTCCTTGACTTTGTCATGATGGATTAAATTTGAGTTTAGCAAAAAGCGTTCACCACTGCAGAAACACGCACGCACCACACTGAGGCATGCGGCGGCCGGATTGCAGTGCATGGCACGAAAAATGATGCACCAAAAAGGAAATCACAAACTATGCTGCTGATAAATAAGGGAAATACATTGCTGGCACAGTTCATGCATTGGCCGAATCGTCTTTTTACGCTCAACCTCGCATCAAGGAGTCAAACATGAAACTGGTCAGCGCGATTATCAAGCCGTTCAAGCTTGACGAAGTCCGGGAGGCGCTTTCTGCCATCGGTGTTCAAGGCATTACCGTGACCGAAGTCAAAGGCTTTGGTCGCCAGAAGGGGCATACCGAGCTGTATCGTGGCGCGGAATATGTGGTCGACTTCCTGCCCAAGGTCAAACTGGAAATCGCCATCGCCAACGAATTGCTGGATCAGGTGGTCGAGGCCATCGAGAGCGCCGCCCGCACCGGCAAGATCGGTGACGGCAAGATTTTCGTGATGGATCTGGAACAGGTTGTTCGTATCCGCACCGGCGAAACCGGCGCCGATGCCGTCTGAACTTGATGCAAGGGGAAACATAATGAAGAAACTGTCAATCGGCGCCTCGGCGCTACTGTCGGCACTGTTCGCGGCACCCAGCTTTGCCAACTTGCCGCAACTGGTCGCCACCAGCACCATCAGCGGCGGCGACACCGCCTGGATGCTGACCTCCACCGCGCTGGTGCTGTTCATGACCATTCCCGGCCTGGCCCTGTTCTACGCCGGCATGGTGCGCAAGAAAAACGTGCTGTCCACGCTGATGCAGAGCTTTGCCATCTGCGCCATGATCACCGTGCTGTGGGCGGTGATCGGCTACAGCCTGGCGTTCATGCCGGGCAACCCGTACATCGGCGGTTTCGACCGCATCTTCCTCGACGGCATGCTGTACCTGAAGGACGAAGCCAAGCTGACGGTACATCCGCTGGCGGCCTCCATTCCGGAAGGCGTGTTCATGATGTTCCAGATGACGTTTGCCATCATCACCCCGGCGCTGATCGCCGGTGCCTTCGCCGAACGCATGAAGTTTTCGTCGATGATGGTGTTCATGGCGCTGTGGTCGCTGGTCGTATACGTGCCGGTCGCACACTGGGTATGGGCACCGGGCGGCTGGATGTTTGACCATGGCGTGCTCGATTTCGCCGGCGGCACCGTAGTACACATCAACGCCGGTATTGCCGGCCTGGTGGCGGCACTGGTACTGGGCAAGCGCGTCGGTTACGGCCGCGAAGCGATGGCGCCGCACAACCTGGTGCTGACGCTGGTCGGTGCCTCGATGTTGTGGGTTGGCTGGTTCGGCTTCAACGCCGGCTCGGCGGTCGCGGCTGACGGTCGTGCCGCGATGGCGATGGTCGCCACCCAGGTTGCCACCGGCATGGCGGCACTGGCATGGATGGCCGCCGAATGGATCGCCAAGGGCAAGCCATCGGTACTGGGCATCGTCTCCGGCGCCGTCGCCGGCCTGGTGGCCATCACCCCGGCAGCCGGTTTTGTCGATGCCAAAGGCGCACTGGCCATCGGCCTGATTTCCGGTCTGGTGTGCTACTGGAGCGCCACCTCGCTGAAGCACATGCTGAAGTATGACGATTCGCTGGATGCCTTCGGTGTGCACGGTGTCGGCGGCCTGATCGGCGCCATCCTTACCGGCGTGTTTGCGGTGAAGGAAATCGGCGGCGTGGAAGGCAGCGTGATGACCCAGACCGTGGGCGCGCTGGCGACCGCCGTTTACTGCGCCATCGTCACCTTCGTGCTGCTGAAGATCATCGATGCGGTAATGGGACTGCGTGTCAGCGAAGAAGAAGAACGCGAAGGCCTGGACGTGGCGCTGCACGGCGAACGGATCGAGTAAGCCTGCCGACATCGCCTGCGGCCAACGTTGGCCGCAATCACAACCGCCCGCTTGTCGGGCGGTTTTCTTATTGCCGCAAGCAGCGCGCGATGCTGTGCTCGGGCACCGGCCGGGGCTGCACAGCAGCACGGGGACTGGATAGCGAGTAACCAGTACGCAACCGCGTCGGGCCGCCTGCGGCCAACCTTGCCGCTGGTGCCACAAAAAAAACCGCCCAACTTCGGGCGGTTTTTTGATTGTCAGCGGCAGCCGCGTGACTTACTTGACGATACGCAGGTGCGCACGCGACGGCTTGTCCTTGCCGCTGGCCGCGGAGTCGGTCGCGCCCGACTCCGGCTCGGCAGCCGGCTGCGGCCGCTCGCCAGTGACCGGCTCCAGCTCGAAGCCCATGCCCTCGCCGGTTTCGCGCGAGAAAATGGACAGCACATTGCCGATCGGCACCCAGATGTCGCGGCTGACCCCGCCAAAACGCGCCGAGAACGACAGCCAGTCATTGTCGATCTGCAGGTTCTTGGTGGCGTTGTAGCCGATGTTGAGCACGATCTCGTTGTCCTTCACGAACTCCAGCGGCACCGTGACACTGCCATCGATATGCACCACCAGGTACGGTGTCTGCTCGTTGTCGGTGCACCACTGGTGTAGTGCGCGGATCAGGTAGGGCTTGGTACTGGTCGACACGGCGGTCCCTTACTTGCGCATGGCTTTTTCAGCCGGGGTCAGCGAATCGATGAACGACTGGCGCTGGAACAGGCGCTCGGCGTACTTCAGGATCGGCGCCGCGCTCTTGCCCAGGTCGATGCCGTAGTGCTCCAGACGCCACATCAGCGGCGCAATCGCCACGTCGATCATCGAGAACTCTTCGCCGAGCATGAACTTCTGCTTGGCGAAAATCGGGGCGATGGTCACCAGACCGTCGCGGATGCCTTCGCGAGCCTTGGTGGCTTCCTTGCCGCTGGCACCGTTTTCCAGCGCCTTGACGTGTACGAACAGCTCCTGCTCGAAACGGAACAGGAACAGGCGCGCACGGGCACGCATCACCGGATCGGCCGGCATCAGTTGCGGGTGCGGGAAGCGCTCGTCGATGTACTCGTTGATGATGTTGGATTCATGCAGGATCAGGTCGCGTTCGACCAGCACCGGTACTTCGTTGTACGGGTTCATCACAGCCAGGTCTTCCGGCTTGTTGTGAATATCCACGTCGATGATCTCGAAGTCCATGCCTTTCTCGAACAACACGATGCGGCAGCGCTGGCTGAAAGGGCAGGTAGTACCGGAGTAGAGGGTCATCATGGCGGATTGGATTCCTTAAAGCGGGCAAGTTGATGAAATAACAGGCAATTTTAACACTTTTGACTTGAAAATTACCAGAAAAGTTTCACAAGCCATTGATTACAAACAAAAAAGGCGATGCCGCAGCATCGCCTTTTTTCTGTCAAAACCCGCTTAGTGCACGTCTTTCCAGTATTCCTTCTTCAGGAAGTAGGCCAGCGGCAACAGCAACAGGGACAGGAACAGCAGCACCATGTAACCGATTTGCTGACGCTTGACCTGCATCGGCTCGGCCATGTACACCATGAAGTTGGTCAGGTCAGCCATGCGCTTGTCAAACTCGGCGGTGTTGGCCTTGCCGTTTTCCAGCTTGGTCAGCGTGCCGGCCTTGACCAGCTTCAGCTGGTGCTCTTCGTGGCCTTCCGCATTCTTCACGGTTTCCAGCACCTGCTCACCCTGCCAGTTCCACAGGATGTGCGGCATGCCCACCTTGTCGAACACCAGGTTGTTCCAGCCGGTCGGACGGCTCTCGTCGCGATAGAAACCGCGCAGGTAGCCGTACAGGTAATCGGCGCCACGCGAACGCGCGATCACCGACAGGTCCGGCGGTACCGCACCGAACCATACCTTGGCATCCTTCTTGTCCATCGCCACGTTCATCTGCTCGCCGATCTTGTCCGTCGCCAGCATCAGGTTACCCTTGATCTGGTCTTCGGTCAGGCCGATTTCGGTCAGACGGTTGTAACGCATGGCGCTGGCCGAGTGGCAGGACAGGCAGTTGTTGACGAAAATCTGCGCACCGCGCTGCAGGCTTTCGGTGTCCTGGACGTTGATCGGCGCTTTTTCCAGCGCCGGACCGGCCGCAGACGCAAATGCGCCGGCAGCAGGAACAACGAGGGCGACAGCGGCGATCAGTTGACGAATAGTCTTGTTCATAGTGCCCCCTCTATCAGATGAATTTCGCAAACAGGGTTGCGGCCACCAGCGTCACGACCACCAGTACTGCGAAGCGTACCTGACGGGCAGGCGTGCTCATGGTGACGCGAGTCGGAACCGGGGTCGAACCCACATCATTCTTGGTGTAGAACGGCATGGCCAGGAAGAATGCGAAGTACACCACAGAGAAGATCTGGGCCACGAGCGTCCGCACGTTGGTCGACGGCAGTGCACCCAGGATACCAAGACCGATGAAGCTGATGATGAACAGCACCAGCATGGTTTTGAACTTGGAGCCGCGATAGCGGATCGACTTCACCGGCGACTTGTCCAGCCACGGCAGGAAGGCGATCAGCACCACCGCCGCACCCATCGCCAGCACACCCCAGACCTGGGTACCGGCAAACGACGGTACCGCACGCAGAATGGCGTAGAACGGGGTGAAGTACCATACCGGCGCAATGTGTGCCGGGGTCTTCAGCGGATCGGCCTGGTCGAAGTTAGGATGCTCCAGGAAGTAGCCGCCCATCTCCGGTGCGAAGAACACGATCGCGGAGAACACGATCAGGAACACCGCCACACCCAGCACGTCTTTCACGGTGTAGTAAGGATGGAAAGGAATGCCATCCAGCGGAATGCCCTTGTCGTCCTTCAGCTTCTTGATCTCGACGCCGTCCGGGTTGTTGGAGCCGACTTCGTGCAGTGCGATCAGGTGGGCCACCACCAGCGCCAGCAGGATCAGCGGTACTGCGATCACGTGCAGCGCGAAGAAGCGGTTCAGCGTTGCGTCGCCGACCACAAAGTCACCACGGATGAACACCGACAGGTCCGGACCGATCACCGGGATCGAGGCAAACAGGTTGACGATCACCTGTGCGCCCCAGAACGACATCTGGCCCCACGGCAGCAGGTAGCCCATGAATGCCTCTGCCATCAGGCACAGGAAGATCAGGGTACCGAACACCCACACCAGTTCGCGTGGCTGCTTGTAGGAACCGTAGATCAGGCCGCGGAACATGTGCAGATATACCACCACGAAGAACATGGAGGCGCCGGTGGAGTGCATGTAACGGATGACCCAGCCGCCGGCCACGTCGCGCATTATGTACTCGACGGAAGCAAATGCCACCGGGATGCCGGCGCCGTTCAGCGTGCCGTCCGGCTTGTAGTTCATGGTCAGGAAAATGCCGGTCACGATCTGGATCACCAGCACCAGCATCGCCAGGCTGCCGAAGAAGTACCAGAAGTTGAAGTTTTTCGGCGCGTAGTATTCGGTAACGTGCTCTTTCAGCATCGACGACAGCGGGAAGCGGTCATCGATCCAGTTAAGCACTTGTTGTCCTTTGCTCATGTGTTCTCCCCTCGCCTATTTGTCGTCGCCAATCAGCAGACGGGTATCGGACATGTATTTGTGCGGCGGGACTTCCATGTTCTTCGGCGCCGGCACACCGTTGTAGACACGGGCGGCCAAGTCGAACTTGGAGCCGTGGCAAGGACAGTAGAAACCACCGACCCATTTCGGACCCAGATCGGCAGGCGCCAGATCCGGACGATGGGTTGGCGAACAGCCCAGGTGCGTACAAATACCTACCGCGACCAGAATCTCCGGCTTGATGGAGCGGGTCGCGTTCTTGCAATATGCCGGCTGTTCCGGCGATTCCGATTTCGGATCCAGCAGTTCGCCTTCGATGGTCGCCAGGTTCTTCAGCTGCTCCGGCGTGCGGGACAGCACCCACACCGGCTTGCCACGCCATTCGACGTTGATCTTCTGGCCCGGCTCCAGCTTGCTGATATCGACCTCGACCGGCGCACCAGCAGCCTTGGCACGCTCAGAAGGTGCAAAGCTCATCAAAAACGGCACAGCCACCCCGGCTGCCGCCACACCACCAACCGCGCTGGTGGCCACCGTCAGAAAGCGACGGCGCCCCGTGTCAACGTGTTGTTCACTCATTACAGTCATCCTCAAACGTGGAAACCGAGCTCTAAACTTAAAACCTCGTAATTCTACCTGATTACCGGATGGAACTTGAAGCGCAGAGACGACAAATCACCTGATTGACGTCATGGACATCGCATTAAACCGGGTTGTACAGGTCAATAAACTGCACATTTAGCGCACATTCCGTCGCCAGCCATTCGCCCAGTGCTTTTACACCATAACGCTCGGTCGCATGATGACCTGCCGCAAGAAATACGACACCGGTCTCTTCGGCAAGGTGCAGATTCTGCTCGGAAACCTCGCCGGAAATGAACACATCCACCCCCAGCGCGATCGCCTGCTCGAAATAGCCCTGCGCGCCGCCGGTACACCACGCGATATGGCGGGCACGGCGCTGCGCGTTGCCCAGCAGCAGCGGCGTGCGCCCCAGGCGGCTGGCCAGCTGCGCGGCAAAATCCGCAGCGGTACCCTGCCCCCAGTCGCCCTGCCACAGCAAGGGCTCCGTCGCGGTCGGCTGCGGGTTGGCAATGCCGAGCTGCCGCGCCAGCTGCGCGTTATTGCCCAGCTCGGGATGGGCATCCAGCGGCAAATGGTAGGCCAGCAGGCTGATGCCGTGCTGCAGCAGGCTGGCGATGCGCTGGCGCTTGATGCCGACGATCGGCGCCGCCTCGTTTTTCCAGAAATAGCCATGATGCACCACGATGGCATCGGCCTGCGCCGCGATGGCGGCGTCAATCAGCGCCTGCGAGGCGGTGACGCCGGTCACGATCTTCCTGACCTCGCTGCGCCCCTCCACCTGCAAGCCGTTGGGGGCGTAATCCTTGAACCGAGCCGGCTCCAGTTTGGCGTCGAGCACCGCCAGCAATTCCGTCAATTGCATGATCATCTCCTTGAATTGCCGCCATTGTGCCAGAGCAGCGCCGGAAAACAATGCGGCCAACCTTGCCACAAGGTTGGCCGCAATAAAAAACCCCACGCCGTAGCGTGGGGTTTCCAGGTCGCGGGAGCGAGGCTGCTTACATCATGCCGCCCATGCCGCCCATACCACCCATGCCGCTCATGTCCGGCATCGCTGGCTTGTCTTCCGGCAGTTCGGCAACCATGCAGTCGGTAGTCAGCATCAGACCTGCGATGGACGCCGCATTCTGCAGTGCAGTGCGGGTCACCTTGGCTGGATCCAGTACGCCCATTTCCAGCATGTCGCCGTATTCGCCAGATGCCGCGTTGTAACCGAAGTTACCCTTGCCTTCCAGCACCTTGTTCACCACTACCGATGGCTCGTCACCGGCGTTCTGCACGATCTGGCGCAGCGGTGCTTCGATCGCCTTCAGCACGATCTTCACACCGGCAGCCTGATCGGCGTTGGAGGTAGCCAGGCTGGTCAGGGTGGAGCGGGCACGCAGCAGGGCAACGCCACCGCCAGGTACCACGCCTTCTTCAACGGCAGCACGGGTCGCGTGCAGCGCGTCTTCGACACGAGCCTTCTTCTCTTTCATTTCCACTTCGGTGGCTGCACCAACCTTGATCACGGCCACACCGCCGGCCAGCTTGGCCACGCGTTCTTGCAGCTTTTCACGGTCATAGTCGGAGGTCGCGGCTTCGATCTGCTGGCGTACTTCGGCCACGCGTGCCTGGATGGCGGCAACGTCACCGGCGCCGTCGATGATGGTGGAGTTTTCCTTGCCCACTTCAACGCGCTTGGCTTGACCCAGCATTTCCAGGGTCACTTTTTCCAGGGTCAGGCCCACTTCTTCAGCGATCACGGTACCGCCGGTGAGGGTGGCGATGTCCTGCAGCATGGCCTTGCGACGGTCGCCGAAACCTGGCGCCTTCACGGCAACCACTTTCAGGATGCCGCGGATGGTGTTCACCACCAGGGTGGCCAGCGCTTCGCCTTCCACGTCTTCGGCAATGATCAGCAGCGGACGGCCGGACTTGGCCACTTGCTCCAGTACCGGCAGCAGGTCGCGGATGTTGGAGATTTTCTTGTCGAACAGCAGGATGAACGGATTGTCCAGGGCGGCAATCTGTTTTTCCTGGTTGTTGATGAAGTACGGGGACAGGTAGCCGCGGTCGAACTGCATGCCTTCCACCACGTCCAGCTCGTTGTTCAGCGATTTGCCGTCTTCAACGGTGATCACACCTTCCTTGCCGACTTTTTCCATCGCGGTGGCGATGATGTCGCCGATATCGCTATCAGAGTTGGCGGAAATGGAGCCAACCTGGGCAATTTCCTTGGTGGTCGCGCATGGCTTGGCAATCTTGGCTATCTCGCCGACCAAGGCAATCACGGCCTTGTCGATACCGCGCTTCAGGTCCATCGGGTTCATGCCGGCAGTCACGAACTTCATGCCTTCATGCACAATGGCCTGGGCCAGTACAGTGGCGGTAGTGGTGCCGTCACCGGCCACGTCGGAAGTCTTGGAAGCGACTTCTTTCACCATCTGCGCGCCCATGTTCTCGAACTTGTCCTTCAGTTCGATTTCCTTGGCAACCGATACACCGTCCTTGGTGATGGTTGGTGCGCCGAAGGAGCGATCCAGGACCACGTTGCGGCCTTTCGGGCCGAGGGTCACTTTTACGGCATCAGCCAGCACATTGACACCCACCACCATCTTGGCGCGGGCGGAATCACCAAAGCGTACGTCTTTTGCAGCCATGTTCTTCAATCTCCAGAATTCAGTTTAATAAAACGGTAACGGGTCGGATTACTCGACGATGCCCATTACGTCTTCTTCGCGCATTACCAGCAGCTCGTCGCCGTCAACCTTGACGGTCTGGCCGGAGTACTTGCCGAAAATAACCTTGTCGCCGACTTTCAGTTCCAGAGCGCGACGCTCGCCGTTTTCCAGAATCTTGCCGTTACCAACCGCAACGACTTGGCCCATGTCCGGCTTTTCAGCAGCGGCGCCAGGCAGAACGATACCGGAAGCTGTTTTCTCTTCAGCCTCAAGGCGCTTGATAACAACACGATCGTGTAAAGGACGAATTGCCATTGATCTCTCCTAATAGCAGTGGCTGTTGAAAGATGAATACCTATCAAAGCAGCAGATTGACCGAGCGACTGGCACTCGGCGCTTGCGAGTGCTAATGGTAGGGATGGGGTGGGTGGTTTTCAAGAGGGGGTGATAAACTTTTCACGCAAGACACTAGCACCAATGGCATGCATACACCATCCGGGTATGGCACAATACCCGACAGCTTCCGGCAGTTTGGCTGGCAAAATTAAGTATTCAGATTGCTCTGAAACAGAAATGACTACAAATACACACCGCTCATACGAAGACGACGAAATCAATCTGACCGAACTTTTGGTCAAACTCTGGCAAGGCCGATGGGCGGTTGCAACTACAACGGGGGTAGGGTTGGTGCTTGCGAGCCTTTATGCCATAACTGCACCTCAGGTATGGATAGCCAGTGCCACGCTTGCTCCACCATCTTATGAGCAGATGGGCGACTACTACTTGGTCAAAACACAGCTGGATAGCACACCATTCTTCAAAAGTGCTAAAAAGCCCCCTACAATTACGCTGGATCAATCCCCCCCCACAACCCCCCCAAAAACTGGCGATGAAATAAGCGATCAATTATTCGAGTCGATGCAACTACTATTAGATACGACACCAGAAGTAACAGTTTTGCGTCCAGATCGCCGCAAGCAACAACTTTACCAAGTACAGGCTAGTGCCACAAACCCAACTGCAGCCCAGCAAAAACTAACCCACATCCTGACAAAAATTAATCGCCAGCTTGCAGATCAAAAAACACGGGAGTTACGCAGTCAATTGGCATTGCTGCAGCGTTCACTTCATAGCGAACTGGATATCATCGCCAGGCAAGCACGTGCCGCGCGAGCACAAGAGCTTGCATCAACCCACCAAGCGCTAGACAGTGCCAAGCGAGCAAATCTTGTGCACTTTGAAGGTAGCAACTACACCGGGCTGGATACCCCTAGCATGCGCTACCTGCTAGGCAGCAAACTATTGCAGGCAAGACTTGCCACGCTGAAGCAATCAAGCCCAGACTATCCTCCGCGTTATTACGAAGTAACCACGCAGCTAGCAGACATACAGGAACTCCCCCAAATTCAGACAGGTAACCTTGCAGGCTTTCAGCTTGTGACGCCCCCCACCGCATCCGACAAGCCGTCCAGCCCAAAAGGTATATTAGTAATAGCCTTGGGCATAGCTGGAGGTCTGCTACTAGGCTGTGCTCGGGTACTTTGTCGAGACCCACTAGTACGTCTACAAGCTAAACTGAGGCATTGAGTGACAAAAATATAGCGGCCTACGGAATGAAAACCGATGCGTCCAGTACGTCTGTATTACCTGCTTGAGCCGGGGCAATTCAATGAAAATTGCTAGGGTTGTTCTAGTTTTCATAACGGATCACCAAAAAAACCACAGGAAGATTACGTACCGCTAATACTTACTTGGCCATGCGAGTGGTGCACCTCAATGAACTAAACCCCTCGACAGCCACCCATGGGCTGGATAGGTAGCAAAATATAGACGGAACATGCCTTTATCGCCTTATCATGAAACTAGGGGCGGACAACTTCAAGCCTCCCTCCATTCAGGATGGTTATAAAGGGGACAAAAGGAGTTTAGATATAAAAACTTGCCACACCGTCACAAATTATAAACCCTGTTTCAATAGAAAAATTAACCTAACGTTATCACAAGATTGAAACGTCAAACAAAATCAATCCGGCCTGATAAAAACAATCAGACCCCACAATAAATTTCTCACTTATTGAATAAGGCGAGCACTCTCATGTTGAAATTTGCACTGATTGGATGCGGCAGAATTGCCAAAAGACATGCCGAGCTTCTTGGACTCAAGCAAATTGAAGGCGCGCAGTTAGCCGCAGTTTGCGATCTTTCCCCGTCAAAAGCCAAGTCGATCGGTGATCGCTTCTCTGTGCCATATTACACAGATATGCATCAGATGATGCAGGAAAAAGATATTGATGCCGTAGTTGTCTTGACTGAAAGTGGCAACCATGCACGGAACGTGGTGGATCTGGCGCAATATGGCAAGCATATCATCGTTGAAAAGCCCATGGCACTGACACTGGATGATGCCGATGCCATGATTCGCGCCTGCGACAATGCCGGCGTTAAGCTGTTTGTCGTCAAGCAGAATCGCTTCAACGTTCCCGTCGTAAAACTGCGCGAAGCCCTGGAGCAAGGCCGCTTTGGCAAGCTCATCCTGGGCACGGTGCGCGTGCGCTGGTGCCGCCCCCAGGAGTACTATGATCAAGCGCCCTGGCGTGGCACTTGGGCCATGGATGGTGGCGTACTCACCAACCAGGCAAGCCACCATGTAGATATGCTTGAGTGGATGCTAGGCGAAGTGGATAGCGTGTTCGCCCGCAGCACCACCGCTCTGGCAAAAATCGAAGCGGAAGACACCGCGGTGGTAACGCTCAAGTTCCGCAATGGCGCACTTGGCATTATCGAAGCCACTACCGCGGTACGCCCCAAGGATCTAGAAGGTTCCATATCTGTACTGGGGGAAGGAGGCACAGTCGAAATCGCCGGCTTCGCTGTCAACAAAATGAAGGTCTGGAACTTTGTTGAATCCATGCCGGGCGACGATGCAGTCATGGAAACGTATTCGGTCAACCCGCCGAATGTGTATGGCTTTGGCCACCAAGCTTACTATGAGCACGTAGTTGACTGTATCAGAAACAATCGCCGGCACCTTGTAGATGGACTGGAAGGACGCAAGAGTCTCGAGCTGATCAATGCCATTTATGAGTCCATCGAAACCGGCAAAGAGGTTCACCTGCGCTTTCGTCCCCAGCACTGCAAACTGGGTGGCTCGTTTTGAACGCGCCCAAACTACGCGAAGCCGGAATTGTTGATGTTGCGTTTGGTGAGAATGTCGTGGTCGTTCAACCAGTCAATTTGTACGGCAGTTCCATTGGCGATGATGCTTTCATTGGCCCCTTCGTCGAGATACAGCGTGGCGTAACAATCGGCAAACGCACCAAAATCCAGTCTCACAGCTTTATCTGTGAACTGGTGGAGATTGCCGACGACTGTTTCATCGGCCATGGCGTGATGTTCATCAATGATTTATTCAGCAACGGCGGCCCCGCGCGTGGTGATAAGTCTTTATGGCTAGGCACCAAAATTGGTAAAAATGTTTCCATCGGCAGCAATGCAACTATTTTGCCAGTGTCGATCTGCGACAACGTCGTTATTGGCGCAGGCTCGGTGGTAACAAAAAATATCGATATACCAGGGATTTATGCCGGCAACCCTGCCCGCCTCACCAAAAAACAGAATTGAAATTAGCAAACCATGAATATCCCATTTGTAGATTTGCATGCCCAATATACAGGCATCAAGACTGAAATTGATTCGGTTATCAGCGATGTGATCGAAAAGTCACTTTTCGTCCGTGGCCCGTATGTAGACAAGTTCGAGCAGATGTTTGCCGAGTTGATGAATCGCCAACACTGCGTCTCCTGCGCCAACGGTACCGATTCGCTCTACATCGCCATGATTGCGCTGGGCGTCAAGCCGGGGGATGAGGTCATCGCCCCCGCACACTCCTGGATCTCCACCACAGAGACTATCACCCAAGCCGGCGCCAAAGTTGTATTTTGCGACACCGAGTCAGACACTTTCACCATTGACCCGCGCGCCATCGAGGCCAAGATTACGGCGAAAACCGTCGGCATCATTCCCGTGCACCTATACGGCCAAGCTGCCGACATGGAGCCGATCATGGAAATTGCCCGCAAGCACAAGTTATGGGTGTTGGAAGATTGTGCCCAGGCGCATCTTGCCCGCTACAAGGGCAAGTTGGTTGGCACCTTCGGTGATGCGGCTTCCTTCTCCTTCTATCCGGGTAAAAACCTTGGAGCCATGGGCGATGCCGGTGCTGTCGTCACCAATGATTCCGCACTGGCGGAAAAGATGGCAATGTTCGCCAGGCATGGCGGCCTTCGCAAAGGAGATCACCAGATTGAGGGCATCAATAGCCGGCTGGATGGAATCCAGGCGGCCATCCTGTCGGTCAAACTACCGCACCTTCCCGCCTGGACCGCGCAGCGCCAGAATCGTGCCCAGCGCTACAGCGACTTGCTCTCCAGCGTCGCCAGCATCGAAACCCCACATGTGGCCGATGGCCGCGATCATGTATGGCATCTCTATGTGATCAAACATGAGCAGCGGGACGAGCTTGCACAGCATCTGGCAGCCAAAGGCATTCAGACAGTCATCAACTACCCGGTCGCCCTGCCTTTCCTGCCGGCGTATCGCCGCTTCGAGCACCAGCCTGCCGACTTTCCAAATACGTATACCAACCAGTCACGCATCCTGTCGCTTCCCATTTATCCGGAGTTGACGGATGCGCAAATGGATTATGTGGTGGCTGCTATTACCGAATTTTGCGAGAAAACCGAATCATGAGCACGCTCAAGAAAGTCTTGGTTACCGGTGCTGATGGCTTCATCGGCTCCCACCTGACCGAGTTGCTGGTAAAAGAAGGTTATGCTGTCCGGGCACTTTCCCAGTACAACTCCTTCAACCACTGGGGCTGGCTGGAGGACGTCGAGTGCCGCAAGGAAATCGAGGTGCTTAACGGCGACGTGCGTGACCCGCACTACTGCAAGCACATTACCAAAGACGTCGACCTCGTCTTCCATCTGGCCGCCCTGATTGCGATTCCCTATTCTTATGTGGCCCCAGATAGCTATGTTGACACCAACATCAAAGGGACGCTGAACATTTGCCAGGCCGCGCTGGAGAATGGGGTGCAGCGCGTCATTCACACCTCGACCAGCGAGGTGTACGGTACTGCACAGTATGTACCGATCGACGAAAAGCACCCCCTTCAGCCGCAATCACCGTATAGCGCCTCCAAAATCGGCGCGGATGCCATGGCGATGAGCTTCTTCAACACCTTCAACCTACCACTGACGATTGCAAGGCCGTTCAATACCTATGGCCCGCGCCAGTCTGCCAGGGCAGTAATTCCCACCATCATCAGCCAGATTGCCAGTGGCAAGAAGCAGATCAAACTCGGGGATATTACCCCGACTCGCGACTTCAACTATGTAACCGACACCTGTCGCGGCTTCCTTGCCTTGGCGCGCTGCGATAAGGCGATAGGCGAGACGGTCAACATTGGTTCCAACTTTGAAATCTCCGTCGGGGACACCCTGAATCTCATCCGTGAACTGATGCAGAGCGATGTGCAATTCATCACCGATGAGCAGCGTATCCGCCCCGAAAAGTCGGAAGTATTCCGCCTGTGGTGCGACAACCGGAAAATCCGCGAGCTGACTGGCTTCGAGCCGGAATACAGCATTCGGGACGGTCTGCAATCCACCGTGGAATGGTTTACCCACCCCGAGAATCTGGCCAAGTACAAGGCCGATATTTACAACGTCTGAGCCCGCTATGTTCGACTCTCTCATCCGGTTTGTTCGCGAACAATACCAAACCAACGAGTTTATTCCGCTGCACGCGCCGGTGTTCATGGGTAATGAGCGGGAATACGTCGTGAAAACCATCGACTCAACCTTCGTTTCCAGTATTGGCGCCTATGTGGACCGCTTTGAGAGCGAAATGGCTGCCTATACCGACAGCCCGCGCGCCGTCGCCACAGTTAACGGCACCGCGGCGCTGCATATCGCCTTGCTGCTGGCAGGCGTGAAACAGGGGGATCTAGTCATTACCCAGCCCCTCACGTTTGTCGCCACCTGCAATGCGATTGCTTACTGTGGCGCAGAGTCGGTGTTCGTCGATGTAGATCGCGACACCATGGGACTGTCACCCGCGGCACTGGCAGACTGGCTGGAAACCAATGCACTGCTACACGATGACGGTACCTGCCGCACTAGGGATGACGGCCGTGTGATTCGTGCCTGCCTGCCGATGCATACCTTCGGGCACCCAGCCGACCTGGACGGACTGGTAGCCGTGTGCCAACGCTGGCATCTGGCCCTGGTGGAAGACGCCGCCGAATCACTCGGCAGCCTCTACAAGGGACGGCACACTGGCACATTCGGCCTGGTCGGCACCCTGAGTTTCAATGGCAACAAGATCATCACCACCGGCGGTGGTGGCATGATTCTGGCCAATGACGAACTCGGTCGGCGGGCAAAGCACATGACCACCACGGCCAAACAACCCCA
Organism: Vogesella sp. EB; assembly: GCF_001037925.1. Classification (NCBI taxonomy): domain Bacteria; kingdom Pseudomonadati; phylum Pseudomonadota; class Betaproteobacteria; order Neisseriales; family Chromobacteriaceae; genus Vogesella; species Vogesella sp. EB. The sequence continues at coordinate 111,598 of NZ_LFDT01000009.1, forward strand.
CCCCTACGAATACGTGCATGACGAGGTCGGCTACAACTACCGGTTGCCCAACCTGAACGCGGCACTAGGCTGTGCCCAGCTTGAGCAACTGGAAAGTTTCGTCACCAGCAAACGTCAGTTGGCCGCACGCTATGCCGAAGCCTTGAAGAACAGCGATCTCCGGTTTGTCTCCGAGCCGGCAGATTGCCGCTCGAACTACTGGCTCAATGCCGTGCTATGCGACGACCACGAACACCGGGATGCCTTACTGAAGGAAACCAATGCGCAGGGCGTCATGACCCGTCCGATCTGGGCGCTGATGAATCGCCTGCCCATGTATTCGCATTGCAGGCATGGCGAGCTGGACAATGCCAAGTGGCTGGAAGCACGCGTCGTCAACCTACCAAGCAGCGTGCGAACGGAAGTCCGGTCATGAAACGCATCGGTATCTTCGGCACATCCGGCATGGCCCGCGAAACAAGGGATATAGCCCATGCACTGGGCTATGACGCAGTTTTTGTGGCCCGCTCCGCCGACGAGCGTGCGGCATTCAGCGATAGCGGAGATGTGATTCTCGAATCCGACGTAGGCAGCTACAAGGACATGCCTTATGTCATAGGTGTCGGAGAGGGTGCTCTGCGCGCAAAAATTGCGGTGCGCCACGCCAATATTATCCGTTTTGGCAATCTGATTCATCCCAGCGCCACATTTGGTTGCGGCCAACGTCAGCACATCGAAACCAGAAGCGGCGTTATCGTATGCGCCGGCGTGCGATTCACCAGTAACATTTCAGTTGGTGATTTCACCCTTTTTAATCTCAATGCAACCATCAGTCACGATTCCGTCATTGCCGATTACGTCACCGTTTCTCCAAACGCCTGCATTTTGGGCAATGTCAGCATCGGGGAGGCTGCCTGGATTGGTGCTGGCACCATCGTCAATCAAGGCAGTAATGATAGAAAAGTCACTATCGGAAAAAATACCTTAATCGGCTCCGGGGCAGTAATCATCGCCGATTGCGATGCGGATTCTGTCTATGTAGGCGTTCCTGGCAGGAAAATAAAATGAAGACTCTCATCATTGCCGAAGCTGGCGTTAATCACAATGGCGACATGACGCTTGCCAAGCAGCTTATCGCGGCGGCCGCGGCAGCCGGGGCCGACCTGGTCAAATTCCAGACATTTCAAGCCAAGAAAATCGTTGCAGCCACGGCACCCAAGGCTGATTATCAAAAGAAGACCACGAGTGTAGATGAGAGCCAACTGGAAATGATCCGTAAACTGGAACTTTCCCGAGCGGATCACGAAGCACTCATCGCCGAATGTAAAAAGTATGGCATCGGTTTCTTTTCCACCGCCTTCGACTCGGAAAGCCTTGAGCTACTAAGCGAGCTGGGCTGCCTGGAAATGATCAAGATTCCTTCCGGCGAGCTAACCAATCTGCCGCTGTTGCGCCAGATGAGCAAGCTCGGCAAACCTATCCTGCTATCCACCGGCATGGCCAATCTGGCCGATATCGAAGCTGCGATCGAGGCCATCGAAGCCAATGGCATATCGCGCAGCCTGATTACGGTTCTGCATTGCACTACCGAGTACCCCACGCCGATGGAGGAGGTTAACCTCCGCGCGATGCTCAGCATCAAGCAAGCATTCAGTGTTGAAATCGGCTACTCGGACCATACGCCAGGCATTGAGGTGCCGATTGCCGCGGTGGCCTTGGGCGCACGGATCATAGAAAAGCACTTTACGCTGGATTGCAATTTGCCTGGCCCCGATCACCGTGCCAGCCTGGAGCCACAACAGCTCGCGGAAATGGTTCGCGGCATCCGCAATATCGAGCGTGCATTGGGTGACGGCATCAAGCGCCCAAGCAAGAGCGAACTTAAAAACAAGCCAATTGCCCGCAAATCAATCGTGGCACTTCACGATATCAAGGCAGGGGAGCTGTTCAGTACGGAGAATCTGACGACCAAGCGGCCTGGCACGGGTATTTCGCCCATGAAATGGGATGACGTCATCGGAAAAGCTGCACCCCGAGACTTTGCCACCGATGAACTGATCGAACTATGAGCCGCAAAATTTGTGTGGTCACCGGCACGCGCGCCGAATTCGGGCTGCTGCGATGGCTAATGCAGGAAATCAAGAATACACCCGACCTCACCCTGCAGGTGGTCGCCACCGGCATGCATCTGTCCCCCGAATACGGTCAGACATACTGCGAGATCGAGCAGGCGGGATTCGTCATCGACCAAAAAGTGGAAATGCTATTGGGGGCCAATAGCGCAAGCGCCATTACCAAATCGATCGGTTTGGGCACCATTGGTTTTGCCGATGCCTATGCCAACTTGAAGCCAGATCTCATCGTTGTGCTTGGCGACCGCTTCGAACTACTCTCAGCGGTTACTGCGGCGCTGATTGCCGGCATACCAGTGGCTCACTTGCACGGAGGTGAGACCACTGAGGGTGCCTTCGACGAAGCCATCCGGCATTCAATTACCAAAATGTCACATCTGCATTTTGTTGCCGCATCCGACTATGCCCGTCGGGTAATCCAGCTGGGCGAACAGCCGGAGCGGGTCTTCCTTGTTGGCGGCTTAGGAATAGATGCCATAAAACGAAGCCAGCTGTTGGATCGCAAATCACTAGAAGAGGCATTGAACTTCAAGCTGGGTAAAAAGAATCTGCTGGTAACCTTTCACCCGGTAACTCTGGATGAGCAAAGCTCTGCCTGCCAGATGCAAGCCATGCTGGCTGCACTTGCAGAGCTGCAGGACACTCACCTGATCTTTACCATGCCGAATGCCGATACTGGCGGGCATGAGCTGACGGCAATGCTGGAGAACTTCACCCGCAGTCGACCGCATACCCGTCTGTATTCATCGCTGGGCCAAATGAGATACTTGTCTTGCATGCAATTCATCGATGGTGTCGTTGGCAACTCATCAAGCGGACTCGCCGAAGCGCCGAGCATGCACATCGGCACTATCAATATTGGAGATAGACAAAAAGGCCGGCTATCTGCCAGCAGTGTCATCCACTGCGCCCCCAATCTGGAAAGCATACGGATGGCCCTGCAGCAACTGTACCACCCAGCCTTTAGGGCAACACTGCCACTCACGGTAAATCCATATGGTGATGGGGGAGCATGTGAAAAAATCGTTGAAGTAATGAAAAATTGGCCACTCGAAGGGTTAATAAAAAAGAGATTCTACGATCTACCACTACAGGCCATATAAACAAAACACTAGCACCTTTACCTAAAGCTCGCCCACGAAAATGAATACTGGTTATGAATTACATCCTTGGCAAACAACCCTAGTACCACTAGGCTCAACGATTCAGCAAGCCATTCATAGTCTCGAAACATCTGGCATGCAAATCGTGTTAGCTGCGACAGAAGATAATAAGCTTGCAGGCACCCTGACAGACGGAGACATCCGTCGGGCGTTCCTGAAAGGGCTGACTCTTGATAGCACCATCGATAGTATAATTCATCGCACTCCTCTGGTGGTGCCACCTGAAATTGGCCGAGAGAATGTTCTGCAACTCATGAAGGCCAACAAAATCCACCAGTTGCCGATAGTGGATAACGAGGGCAAAATTATCGGGCTCCACGTTTTGGACTCAATTATCACTCCTGCCCTGCTCAGCAATCGAATGGTCATCATGGCAGGAGGCAAAGGTACCAGGCTGCGCCCACACACTGAGAACTGTCCCAAACCGATGCTGGAAGTCGGAGGCAAGCCGATGCTGGAGCACATTATTGAACGTGCCATGGCAGATGGTTTTCAAAATTTTTCCATTTCTCTGCACTATCTCGGCAGCATGATTGAAGAACATTTTGGAGATGGCAGCAAATGGGGAGTCAATATTGAATATCTGCGTGAGGACTCACCACTTGGCACAGCGGGCTGTTTAAGCATCATGCCTAAAATCCCGGATGTACCATTTATCGTAACCAACGGTGATGTACTGACCGACATTCACTACAAGGACATTTTAGACTTCCACATTCGTTACAGTGCAACAGCAACAATGGCCACTCGCCAGCACGAAATTCAAAATCAGTTTGGCGTCGTAAAAATAAAAGGAATTGAAATAGAGGGCTTTGAAGAAAAGCCAATCTATCACAGTCATATAAACGCTGGAATTTATGTACTAAATCCTGAGGCTTTGCACTACCTGAACGCGAACCAGCACTGCGACATGCCAACACTATTCGAGCGGATAAAACAAAATACCGGTCGTACAATCGTTTATCCAATGCATGAACCGTGGTTAGATGTTGGCCGGCCGGATGATTTAATTGAAGCAAGAAAAAAGCAAAAATAACAGCAGCGCCAATACGAACAAATTGATAAGTTTACAGCATACCTGAAGGAAACATATGAAGATCGGACCATCACCCTCCGTTGATCTCACCCGGTACACAAAACCTGAGGAGGAACTGGATGTCTTGTATGGGCTGCCACGACATGTGCAGTTCTGCAAGAAATGCAACATGTCCAATCAGCAACCCATGTCGAGCAATGAGTATGCGCATAGCAAGGACTCCAAGAAAACGACCATGTCGTTTGATGAGAATGGCGTCTGCCATGCTTGCAACTTTAACGAACTGAAAGAAACGGGCGAAATTGATTGGGAAGAGCGCGAACGTGAGCTTATCGAGCTGTGCAATCAATACCGTCGCAATGATGGCAGTTATGACTGCATAGTGGGTGGCAGCGGAGGCAAGGATAGCGCTATGCAATCCCACCTCCTCAAGTACAAGTATGGAATGAATCCGCTGACCGTAACATGGTCTCCTCACCTTTACACTGAGATTGGCTGGAAGAACTTCCAGAACTGGTTGCATGTCGGTGGTTTCGATAATTACCTGTATACGCCCAATGGAAAAATTCATCGCTTGCTGACACGCAATGCAACAATCAATCTGCTACACCCATTCCAGCCATTCATTCTTGGCCAGAAAACTTTTGTTGCAAAGATGGCAGCACGTTTGAATATTCCGTTGATTTTCTATGGCGAAATGCCTGGCGAATACGGTGAAAAGATTTCCCATAAAACGTCTTCTTATGCGGGAAAAGACCAACAGACAGAAAGTGAAGGCTTCTCGCTGGACTACCTTGGTGGCAAGGATGTCCGGGATGTATTCCTCGGAGGCAAGCAGATTGGTAGCTATCTGGATGACGGCGTGCCGCTGGTTGATCTGATGAGCTATCTGCCCATGGATCCAGAAGTGCTGCACAAGAAAGGTATCGAGTTCAAATACCTTGGTTACTATAAAAAATGGGTACCACAAGAGGCTTATTACTATGCCGTCGAGCATACCGGCTTTGAAGCCAACCCGGTTCGCACCGAAGGCACCTATTCGAAGTACAACAGCCTTGACGACAAGGTAGATGGGTTCTTCTACTACACTCGCTGGATCAAATTCGGCGTAGGCCGAGCGATGATGGATTCAGCACAGGAGATTCGCAACCATCACATCACCAAGGATGAAGGCATCGCGCTGATGAACCGCTATGAAGGTGAATATCCTTCGCGTTATGAGAAAGAATTCCTCGACTATATCAGCATGACGAGAGAAGAATTCTTCGAAACTTGTGATCGTTTCCGTTCGCCCCACCTCTGGCAGGTTGTTGATGGCAATTGGAAACTGCGGCATGCTCCCGAATAACCGGCTCGACGTAGATCAACATCTCAATTGAATAGCAATAAAACAAACAATCAAGGCAAGCAGTTGCTTGCCTTGATTACAGCCAGGGGCGGCTCGAAAGGGTTGCCACGCAAAAACGTACTGCCCGCTAACGGCAAACCGCTCATCGCCTGGACGGTCACTGCCGCGCTAGAGGCGCAGTATGTTGACCGGGTAGTTTTGTCGACCGATGACGACGAGATCATGTCGGTGGCAACCGCTTGGGGCTGCGAAGTCCCCTTTCGCCGCCCCAGTGAACTGGCCAGCGATACTGCCAGTTCCATGGATGTCGTATTGCACGCTCTAGACCAGCTGCCCGACCACAGCTTTATAGCACTGCTACAGCCAACCTCACCTCTGCGTACCGGGACCGATATCGATGCGGCCTTTGCACTACTGCAATCCAGTGGCGCTCCGAGTTGCGTATCGGTATGCGAGGCGGAACAATCGCCCTACTGGATGTATCGCTTGGGGGAAAATGGCAGACTGCAAAGCCTCCTCCCGGAGCGGAGCACGGCAAGCCGACGGCAGGACCTGCCTGCCGTGTATGTTCTCAACGGCGCAATATACATCGCACGGGTTGACTGGCTGCGCACCACAAAAAGCTTCCTTGCCGAGGATAGCATCGCCTACGTCATGCCAAGAGAAAGGTCTATCGATATTGACAATGCCGAAGATTTTGAATATTTCCGCCGCAAAGTCGAACAAAATTGATTTGCAGCTGTTCAGCTGATTAGACAGACCATCAGGAATAGAAATGGGTGCTAAAGACAGATCGGTTCGCCTGATTGCCAGGCTGGACGTCAAGGGTGAAAACCTTATTAAAGGGGTACACCTAGAGGGCCTCCGCGTAATTGGCGACCCGCAAGAATATGCTCGCCGTTATTATGAGCAAGGTGCCGATGAATTGATTTACATGGATATTGTGGCAAGCCTGTACGGCCGGTCGAATCTTGTGGAAATTGTTCAACGCACCGCACACGACGTATTTGTTCCACTGACCGTGGGTGGTGGCATCAGGTCGATTGAGGATGTCAGCAACCTGCTGCGCGCCGGGGCAGATAAAATCGCCATCAACACGGCTGCCGTTCATCGCCCTGAGTTGATACGCGAGGTTGCCCAGAAATTCGGTTCCCAGTGCATGGTGCTTTCCATTGAAGCCAAGCGTCATGGTGATAACCATTGGGAAATTTATACCGATTGTGGCCGAGAAAAAAGCGGTCTGGATGTGATTGAATGGGCCAAGCGCGGCATTGAGCTTGGTGCCGGTGAAATTCTGCTAACCTCCATAGATCAGGAAGGTACCCGAAAAGGCTTTGACCTTGAACTGCTGAAAGCAGTCAGCGAAGTGTCGCCTGTCCCCGTAATCATGAGCGGTGGCTACGGAGAACCGCAACACCTGAGAGATGTAATTGCCAACGGTGCAGATGCGGTTGCATTTGCCGATACCCTGCATTACACCCGGACAGAATTGTCCGAGTTGCGAAACATAGCAGCAGAAATGAATGTCAAGGTGAGAATGGAATGAAAACCACGAGGGTTACCATCGTCGACTATGGTATCGGCAACCTGTACAGCGTAAAGCGGGCTTTTGAGGTCTGCGGTACTGCCAGTATTTGCATCAGCAACGATCCGGCAGAAATTCTGGCCGCCGACCGTGTAGTGCTACCCGGAGTAGGGGCCTTTGCCGACGGCATGCGCGGCCTACAAGAACGCGGGCTAGACCAAGCGATACGTGAATTTGCCGCCAGTGGCCGGCCACTACTCGGTATATGCTTGGGCATGCAGTTATTCGCAACCACGAGCATGGAGTTCGGCAATCACGCAGGGCTGAACCTGATACCAGGCCAGGTCCACGCCATTCCGGCAGCTAGCCGCGATGGCACAGCCCTCAAGATTCCCTTTATCGGCTGGAGTCCGCTGCAGCAGCCGACACATGCCAACTGGGATGAAAGCGTGCTCGCCTCGCTCGCTCAGCAACAGAGCATCTACCTCGTGCACTCGTTTCATTACACACCAGACAAGCAGTCGCACACGTTGGCCACTTATCAGTACGGTGGGCATGATATTATTGCCACCATCAAAAAAGACAACATCACAGGCTTGCAATTTCACCCGGAAAAAAGTGGGAAAGTGGGCTTGGCCATTCTTTCAGCCTACCTTAAACAAGAGCCAATCTGCAAACCATCATGAAACTGCGCACCAAACTCATCGGTGATGCAGCTATCTATACGATTTCCAATTTTGCTGTTGCCGGCGTTCCCTTTTTGCTGCTGCCGGTCCTGACCCGCATACTATCCCCGGAAGACTATGGCCTGATTGCCATGTTTACCATGGTAGTCTCTTTTTTTGTGGTTGCAGCGGGCCTCAATATACATGGTGCAGTAATGGTTCGATATTTCGAGCCAAAGAAATTCAGCATGCCGTGCTATGTCTCCACCACACTCTGTATTTTAATTATAACCACATTATTGCTGGCTTTATTTGTCTGGATATTTTCAAGAAAAATACAATTGATAACCGCTCTGCCCTTGAAATGGCTGATGCTGGCAGTCGTTGTTGCTTCGCTCCAGTTTCTGGTGCAGACATTGCTCACCTTGTGGCAGGCCTCCAAGCAGCCGTTGAAGTTCGGCGCGCTGCGGTTGAACCACGCCCTGATGGACGGACTGGTCTCCATCCTCCTGGTGGTAGTGATGCTGTACTCGTGGCAAGGTCGACTGTTTGGCATTGCCCTTGCTTGGACAGTCACTGCACTAATCGCCCTCTACTGGCTGCGTCGTGAGCACTGGCTGACGCGCAATTTGAACATGGCTTATGCCAAAGATGCGTTGCGCTATGGTATCCCCTTGCTACCACATGCCATTGGAGGCTTGCTACTGGCTACCGCCGACCGATTCATGGTTACCAACTTTCTAGATGTCGCCAGCACCGGTATCTACCTAGTGGCGATACAGATAGGGCTGATTCTGGGAATAGCGGCTGATGCGTTTAACAAAGCTTTTGCTCCATGGTTAATGGAGGCCCTCCATAACGCGGATCTAGCTAAAAAACGGAAAATCGTCCGCAACACCTATCTCTACTTTATTGTGATCGTATTCCTAGCACTGGCCGGTAGTGTATGCGCACCACAACTACTGGGAATAATGGTCGGCCCCAAGTACCAGTCTGCCTCGCCAATAATTGGCTACATCATGCTGGGCAATGCTTTTACTGGCATGTACTACATGGTAACCAATTACATTTTCTTTGCCAGGCGCACTGAACTGCTATCAGTTTTGACAATTTCTGTCGGCGTGATAACCACCCTGTTCAACTGGCAACTCATCCAGATAAACGGCATAACTGGTGCCGCACAGGCATTCATGATCGGCCAGGCGTTACTGTTTTTTGGCGCCTGGGGGCTATCACAAATCTGCTATCGCATGCCCTGGTTTGACCTGACAGCAGCCAGTGCCATAAAACCATGACTCAAGAAAAACAAAACTACACACTCCAGCAGCTACTGGCGCTTGAGGATGACGAGGCCTTGCTGCAATTCAGCTGTCCAGGCTCCACTCTACCCGCCTGGCCGTTGATCCGAACTCACTTCATTCGGACACTCATGTCCGACCTGCTCTATACATCCGGCGGCCTGAATGCCGCACCGGGCAAGCCTAGCTTGCTGCAAATGGCCAGCTACCTAGCACGCAGCCAGTACCATAACTGGATAAACCGCCACGCCTTCTCGGCTGATATCTGTTTCTTCACCACCGGGCTGGGTAATTTCAGTAAAGATCAAAAGACCCACGAACGGCTGGCCGGCTACTTTGCCAGCAGCTACCCGAAGCAGAGCATGCTGTATCAGGCTCAGGGCGACTGGACCTGGTGGCAGAATCACCACTTCAGCACCATACTGCACGCCACCCCGTTCAATACCTACCTGCACCTGATGGGCAGACTGAGAGTCACGGCAACCGATTGGAAGCTGGCCAACGCGATCATCGAGCATGCCTCACGCAACACAGTCAGTCGTCTTGGCTACCAGCTAGCATCAGGACAAAAAGACACACTCAAAACCGCCCTGTCCAGGCAGTTGGCCGCATTTCCCATTTCAGCGAATTACCATGCCAACTGGTTTTCTCGGCATAACACCAGACTTTTGTTTCTGGAGGCCGCGTGCTACGGAGCTCGCTCACTCCCCATACTTCATGCAGCAAGAATGGCAGGAGTGACAACGGCCGAACACCAGCATGGCGCTATATCCAAAGGACATGATGGCTATAACGTTGCTCCCACTCTGGCTGCCAGTCCTTCATTTCGCCAAACCCTGCCGGATTACCTACTGACCTACGGCAACTGGTGGAGCCAACAAAGCAATATGCCCGTTGCCAAGCTAGCCATCGGCAACCCTCACCTAACCGAGTCGTTGAAACGATTCATGCCAGCAAGCTGCAGAAACAACCGCGTTCTGGTACTGGGAGATGGCATCGAAACACAGCTCTATCTCGACCTGGCTGCCCGGGTACACACAATAGCGGGTAAGCATGGCTACAACATCGTGTTTCGCCCCCACCCGCTGGAGAAGGAACGATTAAAGACGGTACCAATACCAGCAGGAGTAGCGCTCGACAGCAATGGTGATATATATGCATCGTTGCAACAGGCCACAGTAGTGATAAGCGAACTGTCAACCGGACTGTTTGAAGCTGTCGGTCTGGTAGACAAAGTAATTTTGTGGAAAACCGACAAATCAAGATTCGCCTACCCAGAATTACCATTCCCTGCCTTTTCCACAATGCAGGAACTGGAAATGCTATTATTGGGTGGCGACGCAGTTTCGGAAAGCACCCCTTCTGCGATACAGGCGCATGAATTATGGCAGCCTAATTGGGAAGAAAACTACCGAAACTTCGTGGAAAAAACTATAGGCATCAATAATAAAGCCGGAGAGATGAATGGTAGTCATCATTGATTATGGAGTAGGGAATCTTGGCTCCATCCAGAACATGCTGCGCAAAGTTGGATGCCAAGCCATAACCTCCAGCGACCCGGATGTAATCATGAATGCCCCCAAGCTGCTGCTACCGGGGGTAGGCGCTTTCGACGCCGGCATGCAGTGTCTGACTGAGCGCGGTCTCAAGCCCGTACTGAATGATTATGTCATTTCTCGCAAAAAACCGGTGCTGGGTATCTGCTTGGGCATGCAGCTCATGACGGCATCAAGCGACGAAGGTAGCATTCCTGGCCTGGGCTGGATTGATGCTCAGGTCAAAAGAATCAGACCGAGCGACAGCACGCTCAAGGTACCACACATGGGCTGGAACCAGGTCAGACAGGTCAAGGATGACCCGCTGCTGACGAACCTGGTCACGGGCTCTCGCTTCTACTTTGTGCACTCCTACCATGTCGAATGCCACAACCCGGAAGACGTCTTGCTGACCACCAACTATGGCGGCGAGTTTCATAGCGCGTTTCGGCACGGCAACATTTGGGGCTTCCAGTTTCATCCGGAGAAGAGTCACAAATTCGGCATGCAGCTACTGAAGAACTTTGCGGAGCTTAACCAGTAATGTTGCAAAATCGAATTATTCCGTGCCTGCTGCTGAAAGGCCAAGGCCTAGTCAAGACCACCAAGTTCAAAGACCCTAAATATGTTGGGGATCCGATCAATGCCATCAAAATCTTCAACGATAAGGAAGTCGACGAACTTATCCTGCTGGACATCAGTGCCACCCGGGAAAAGCGCAAACCCAATTTTCAGCTGATCGAAGAAGTGGCCAGCGAATGCTTCATGCCGTTGGCTTACGGCGGCGGCATTCATAACCTGGAAGACGCTAGGCGCATACTAAAATCCGGGGTGGAGAAAGTTATTTTCAATACTGCCGCGTGGAAAAGTCCGGAAGTGATCAGACAAGCTGTCAACGAGTTCGGCTCCCAGGCAGTAGTGGTCTCGATTGATGTCAAGCGTAAACTGCTGGGCCGTTATGAAGTGTTAGTGGAGTGCGGCAGCGGCAGAACCGGTCTGACTCCCGTTGATTTTGCCAGGAAAATGCAGGCTTTAGGAGCTGGCGAGCTGTTCCTGAATAGCATAGACCGCGATGGAACGATGAGCGGCTACGACTTGGAGCTGATCAGCAAAACACTGCATAGCGTCGATATTCCGGTAATCGTTGCCGGTGGCGCTGGCAGCATTGCCGACTTCAAGGCTGCGGCCAACGTTGGTGCCAAGGCGATGGCAGCGGGCGCCATGTTTGTCTTTCATGGACCGCATCGCGCGGTGTTGATTACATATCCATCCACCCTAAGCAATGGACATTGCGATAATGATTAAGAAAATCAAAAATTGGCAAGCATCATGTATATTGCTAATATTTGTTTTCTTTTTTTGTGTCACTTTCTTACATTACATTGGAATTGACGCACTGGAGGAGCGCAATGATATTCAATTCTTTGCCGACTCATGGACTTATCACAAATTAGCAAGCAGCTCGAATGACTGGCTAGCACAGGATACTAAAATCATATCTGTAGGTGGCAACTTTCTAGGCCCACTACTAATCTTAAATCTGCTCAATCAAAATTACTATTTAGTTCTGATTTTTAATTTTATTGTTTTTTCTTGGGGAGTTATAAAAATATCCCAAGAATTGAAGCTGGACTCATTAAAGTTATTATTAATTATACTAATCAACCCAACAACAATTTCCAGCCTAATCTCCATCAACAAAGAAATAATATCATTCTTGTTTGTTGCTTACACAGTATCGTTTTATCACCGCCGATCTTTTTTAGGCTTTATGTTTTCCCTGTTTTTAGCAATTCTTACAAGATGGCAATTGGCGATCTTTGCAATATTAATTTTTTGTTTTCACTCGCCACTCAACCCTCTAAAAAACAAGAGGCGAACATTTATTTTCTTGACCCTACTTGTCATTTCATTGGCATACTACATGGCCAACGAAATTCTTGCCCCTGTAATTGAAAGCTTTGAGTTTTCAGCAGATCAGCATGATGGATCAGGAATTTGGAACAAGCTAATTGAATTACAAGGCACAGGATTTTACATCCTCGCATTCCCATTAAAAGCAGCACAACTTTTATTTGGCCTCAGTTTTAATATTTTTGGAATTTACGACTATCAGGTTTTTTACAATGATGTTGTTCAAACCCTAGCTTCTGCAGCCTCACTTGGATTATTACTATTGATTTTTTTAAAAAAAAATCCAACCTTAGAATCCAACGCAACTCTTGCATCAATAATTTATTTGGCAATATTTTCACTATCCCCAATATTTACCCCAAGATATTTATATCCAGTTTACATCTATTGGACCATATTTTACTGCCAACAACAATATAACAAAAATACAAAAAAATCTTACAGCTAGAAACATAAACTCACCGAGATAGATTAAACACTCCTCCTATCTTTATGCAGATTCGCACAAAACTGACAAATACATGACTAGTTTTTTGGCCCCAACCAAAACACCATCACAAAACAATCCATTCAAGGTCAAATAAACAATGAAATATACAACATGTTCAAATTGCATTATGGACAAATCAGACCCCGATATCCATTTTGATAGCCAAGGCCACTGCTCTCACTGCCATCGATATGAACTATTAAAAACTACTAGATTAATTTCCAAAGAAGAACGAAACACCAAACTGGATAGCCTCATCGCTGAAATTAAAGCCACCGGCAAGGGGAAACCGTATGATTGCATCATTGGCATCAGCGGTGGCGTCGACAGCACTTACGTTGCCTGGCTAGTTAAGAAATTCGGCCTGCGACCGCTGGCCGTGCATCTCGACAATGGCTGGAACTCCGAGCTTGCCGTTGCCAACATCCAGAAGACCTTGCAGAAACTGAATATCGATTTGTATACCCACGTGATCGACTGGGAGGAGTTCCGAGACCTGCAGCTTTCTTTCCTGAAAGCGTCCACACCCGATGGCGAAGTTCCGACAGACCATGCCATATTCGCCTTGTTGTATAAAATGGCCAACAAGTATGGCCTTAAGCATGTCATTACTGGCACAAACGTGGTAACTGAAGCAATCCTGCCAGAAAAGTGGGGGTATGGTTACTTCGACTGGCGCTATATAAAGAATGTTCACAAGAGCTTCGGAAAATCCAAGTTGACGACTTACCCACACTTTTCCCTAGCGAAACTTGGCTATTATATTTTTGCCAAAAAAATAAGAATGGTTTCCATTCTAAACTATGTCGAATATGAGAAAACTGAAGCCATGCGGGTGCTGCAAGACGAACTGGATTGGGTTTATTACGGAGGAAAGCACTACGAATCGATCTACACTCGCTTTTACCAAGCATACATCCTGCCGCGCAAGTTCAATATTGACAAACGCAAAGCCCATTACTCCAATCTTATCTGCTCCGGTCAACTGAGCAAGGAACAGGCACTTGAATTGATGAAGGAGCCAGTCTACCCAGAAAACCTGCTACAGGAGGATCGGACCTACGTCATCAAGAAGCTACAAATCAGTGAGGCGGAGTTCGAGACCATCATGTCGGCTCCGACTTTGACATTCGAAAGCTACAACACCAGCCACTCACTCTTCGAGCGCGCCAAGAAGATTGTCAACACCACCCGCAGGTACATCGGATGAAACCGCTCAAGGTACTGTGCCTGCATTTTACCGGCGCATTTGGCGGGGCTTCGCGCAGCCTGTTCGAGGCTTTATCCGAAATGCCGGCCAAATCGGTTAGCCCGCTGTTTGTCACCCAGCAGGGTACTGTCGCAGAGTTTTTCAGCAAACTGGGGCCTGTAGTCGCAGCCAAGGGGCTTACGCAGTTCGACAATACCCGCTACAGCTACTACCGGGGCACCAGATGGCTGGTGCTACTGCGTGAAATCGCCTACCTGCCTTATACCATCAAGGCGCTGCGCCAGGCTCGCGCGCAGTTCGGCAGCGTGGATCTTATTCATGTCAATGAGTTCACTGGTCTGCTGACACTATGGCTGGCCAAGCACATTTTTGATGCGCCGGCACTGGTGCACGTACGCTCGGTAGCCCGGGATGATCCCGCGTCCTGGCGCACACGGCTGGTGAACCGTTTGTTCCGCAAGCTGGCGGCAGGCATTGTGGCAATCGACCAGAACGTGCGAGCCTCCCTGCCGCAGAACATGCCGGTCAACATCATTCACAACTCTTTCCGCGTTAAAGAGCAAGCGGACACCCCGGCGGTGTCCAACGCCCTGAACAAGCTTTCTACGACGTCGTTTAAAGTGGGCTTTGTCGGCAACCTGTTGAAGGTAAAAGGCATTCAGGAATTGTTGCAAGCCGCCCTGCTGCTGAAGAATAAAGGGCTGGACGTGGAGTTCATCGTGGTAGGTGACGATGCCAGACCATCGAAGGGGCTCAAGGCCAGACTGGTAAAAGCGCTGGGCCTGCAGCAGAATTCGCGCGCGGAGGTAGAGCAGTTTCTGGATCAGCACGCGCTGCGGCCAACCTTCCACCTGCTGGGCTTCACGTCGAATATCGGCCAGGTATACAAGCACGTGGACGTGCTTTGCTTCCCCTCGCATTACGATGCCCCCGGCCGCCCTATTTTCGAAGCCGCATTCTATGGCGTGCCCAGCATCGTGGCGGTCAAGAATCCGTTCAGCGACACGCTGATTCACGGCGAAACCGGGCTGGCGATTTCGCCGAAATCAGCAGAAGAAATTGCCACTGCCATCGAATACTTGTTGAATAATCGCGAAAACTGCAGCGTAATGGGTAGTTCGGCAAAAGCACTTGCACACCGGAATTTTGATGTTACCAACAATTCCAGAGAGCTGCTGTCTATGTATCGCTCCCTTGCTGGTAAGCATAATTAGGAACCACCATGTTTAATGATAAAACGCTGCTTATTACCGGTGGTACCGGCTCATTCGGTAATGCCGTCCTGCGCCGCTTTCTGGCATCTGATTTACGTGAAATTCGTATCCTGAGCCGTGATGAGAAGAAACAGGACGACATGCGCAAGAAGTACGACAGTCCAAAGCTGAAGTTTTATATTGGCGACGTACGAGACTACCAGTCGGTATTGAATGCGGTGCGCGGCGTTGATTTCATTTACCATGCGGCCGCGCTCAAGCAGGTGCCGTCCTGCGAGTTTCACCCCATGGAGGCGGTGAAGACCAACGTGCTGGGCACCGAAAACGTGCTTGAAGCCGCCATCAACTGCGGGGTGAAGCGCGTGGTCTGCCTGAGCACGGACAAGGCGGTTTACCCCATCAATGCCATGGGTATCAGCAAGGCGATGATGGAGAAGGTAATTGTCGCCAAATCCCGTTCCAGTAATGGCACCGTGATTTGCACCACCCGCTACGGCAACGTGATGGCATCGCGCGGCTCTGTCATTCCACTGTTTACCAAGCAGATTCGCGCCGGGCAAGCAATTAGCATTACCGACCCAAACATGACCCGCTTCATGATGACGCTGGATGACGCGGTGGACCTGGTGTTGTTTGCCTTCGAGCATGGCAACCCTGGGGAGATATTCGTGCAGAAAGCGCCAGCGGCCACCATCGAGACACTGGCCAAAGCGTTGACCGGGCTGCTCGGCGTGCCGGCACACCCCATCAATATCATCGGCACGCGACACGGAGAGAAGCTGTTCGAGGTACTGCTCAGTCGCGAGGAGATGGTTGCCGCCCAGGACCTGGATGGCTATTACCGCATTCCGCCCGACCTGCGCGATCTGAATTACGGCAAGTTCGTCGAGCAGGGCGAAATCAAGATATCGGAAGCTGTCGAGTACAACTCCCATAATACGGCACGCCTGGACGTGCAGGGCATGCAGGCATTGTTGATGAAGCTGCGGTTCATGCGGGCAACCATTGATGGCGAACACGTAGAGCCCGAGGAATAAGCATGAAAGTGTTGATTACGGGTGCGAACGGCTTTGTTGGCAAGAACCTGCAACTGCATCTGGCTGAACGTAAAGACGTAGATGTGGTCTGCTTCACACGCGAACATGATGCAGCGCAACTGCCTGTCTTGCTGCAAGGGGTAGATTTTGTCTTTCACCTCGCGGGTATCAACCGGCCAGAGGACCCGCAGGAGTTTGCTACCGGCAACGCCGGGTTGACCGACTTGCTGTGTGCCGCGATACGTGCCAGCGGCCGTCACCTGCCGGTGGTGTATACCTCCTCCATTCAGGCGGCGCATGATAATCCGTATGGTGTCAGCAAGCGTGTCGCCGAGGATGCCTTGTTCGAGTTACAGCGCGCTAGCGGCATACCCGTGCACGTGTTCCGTCTGCCCAATGTATTTGGCAAATGGTGCAAGCCGAATTACAACTCCGCGGTGGCCACCTTCTGCCACAACATCGCCCGTGACCTGCCAATACAGGTCAATGATCCGGCCGCCCCGCTGACGCTGGTTTACGTGGATGATGTGATCGAGCGTTTTATCCAGCTCATGGACGGTGCGGACAGCACCGTAGATGCCGATGGATTCGAGATGCTCGCTCCACGCTATAGCACCACCGTCGGCGAACTGGCACAGCAGATCCAGGCATTCCGCGACAGCCGCGCCACGCTGCTTACCCCCCGCGTAGGCACCGGCCTGATGCGTGCGCTGTATTCCACCTACGTAAGCTACCTGCCAACCGAGCGCTTTGCCTACCAGGTACCGCGACATGGTGATGCGCGCGGTGTATTCGTGGAAATGCTCAAGACACCAGATTGCGGGCAATTCTCGTTCTTTAGCGCCCATCCCGGCATTACGCGAGGCGGCCACTATCACCACAGCAAGACCGAGAAATTCCTGGTGATCAAGGGGCTGGCGCGCTTCAAGTTCCGCCACATGGGCACCGGCGAAACATTCGAGCTCGTCACCAGCGGCGAGCAGTCGGAAATCGTCGAAACTGTCCCGGGCTGGACCCATGACATTACCAATATCGGCACGGACGAGTTGGTGGCGATGCTGTGGGCCAATGAAATCTTCGACCGTGCCAAGCCGGATACCTACGCCAGCCCGCTGTAAGAGAAAACCATGAAAAAACTGAAAGTTATGTCGGTGGTCGGCACCCGACCCGAAATTATCCGGCTATCCCGCGTGCTGGCCGCCCTGGATGAGCACTGCGAGCATGTGCTGGTACATACCGGGCAGAACTACGACTACGAATTGAATCAGGTTTTCTTTGACGATCTCGGCATCAGAAAACCGGATCACTTCCTGAACAGTGCGGAAGGCAGTAGCGGCGCCGCCCACACCATCGGCAATCTGATCATTGCCGTTGATCGTGTGCTGGCCAGCGAGCAGCCGGATGCCATGCTGGTGCTGGGCGACACCAATAGCTGCCTGTCCGTGATCCCAGCCAAGCGACGCAAGATTCCCATCTTCCACATGGAGGCAGGCAATCGCTGCTTCGACCAGCGTGTGCCGGAAGAAACCAACCGCCGTATCGTGGATCACACGGCAGACATCAACCTTACCTACAGCACCATCGCCCGTGACTATCTGCTGCGGGAAGGCCTGCCCCCAGATCAGGTAATCAAGACCGGGAGCCCGATGTACGAAGTGCTGCATCACTACCTACCCCGGATCCAGTCCTCGGACATCCTGCAGCGCCTGCAACTGCAGGAGCAGGCCTACTTTGTGGTCAGTGCCCACCGCGAGGAAAATATCGAGTCCGAACAGGCCTTCTCCAGGATAGTGGGGGTACTGAATGCAGTGGCCGAGGATTATGACCTGCCGGTCATCGTTTCGACCCATCCCCGCACCCAGAAACGCGTCGACGCAACCGGTGCCAGATTCCACCCCCGGGTGCGTTTGCTCAAGCCGCTTGGCTTTCACGACTACGTCAGATTGCAGATGTCAGCCAAGGCAGTATTGTCGGACAGCGGCACCATCAATGAAGAATCATCGATCCTGAACTTTCCCGCCCTGAACTTGCGTGAAGCCCATGAGCGCCCAGAGGGGATGGAGGAGGCAGCAGTCATGATGGTCGGGCTTGCCACCGACCGGGTGCGCCAGGGCTTGGCAATACTTGATTCACAGTTGCGCGGCACCGAGCGCAACCTGCGTCTGGTTACCGATTACAGCATGCCGAATGTGGCCGACAAGGTTGTCCGCATAATCCATAGCTATACCGACTACGTGAACCGTGTGGTATGGAAACAGTACTGATGGCGCAGCCCATGAAAATAGCCCTCATCGCCGATACCTTCCCGCCGCTGCGCACATCCGGAGCGGTACAGCTGCGCGATCTATCGCGCGAGTTCGCACGCCAAGGCCACCAGCTGACCGTGCTGCTGCCCTCGGCAGAGCTGGCTAGCCCCTGGCAATTGGAAACGCTGGACGGTGTGCGCGTTCTGCGCCTGCGCGCGCCGCGTACAAAGGATATCGGCTATGTACGCCGCACGATCGGCGAGTTTCTGATGCCATTTTCCATGCTGCGCAATCTGCACAAGAGCCCGCTTGCCCAGGAACAATGGGATGGCGTGGCCTGGTACGCCCCCTCCATCTTTCACGGCCCACTGGCCAGCTCGCTCAAGCGATCGAGCAAGTGCAAGGGCTACCTGATCATTCGCGACATCTTCCCTGAATGGGCGGTGGACATGGGGCTGATGGGTCGGGGCCTACCCTATCGTTTTTTTTCGGCAGTGGCACGCTACCAGTACTCGATTGCCGATGTTGTCGGCGTACAGACCCCCGGCAATCTGTCCTACTTTGACCGCTGGTCACAACGGGCAGGGCGACGCGTCGAAGTGCTGCAGAACTGGCTGGCGGATGCCCCGGTCGGCCACTGTTCGATCAAGCTGGCCGATACCACACTGGCCGGACGGAAGATCTTTGTCTATGCCGGCAATATGGGCATCGCACAAGGCATGGCAATCATGCTGGACTTGGCGGAACAACTGCAGGCACGCGCGGATGTAGGTTTCCTGTTTGTCGGCCGCGGCAGCGATGCCAAAAACCTTGCGACGGATGCGGCGACACGTGGTCTGGATAATGTACTGTTCCATGATGAAATCCATCCGGACGAAATACCCGGTCTTTATGCGCAATGCAGCGTCGGACTCGTGGCACTGGACCCCCGGCATAAATCGCATAATATCCCTGGAAAATTCCTGACCTATATGCAGAGCGGGCTCCCCGTGCTGGCTAATATCAACGCCGGAAATGACCTTGCGGATATCATTCGCCAGGAAAAGGTTGGCTTTGTGTGCGAAAACAATTCGCTGGCTACCCTGCAACAACTTGCCATGACATTACTACAGGCGCTGGATAGCGGGACGCCATTCAAGGAGCACTGTCGTGCCCTGTATGCACGGCTATTTTCCACGGAAACGGCGGTATCGCAAATCGTTGTGGCACTCAACGGTGGCCAGAGGAAATGAACTCGGCAACAGCCGGTCAGACTGTATCAGGGACGCGGGGACATAAGGCCCCCTTTCTCTACAAGCTAGCAAAATAGACTGTCTCCCACACAATCCGTTTTTTCGACTTGATTCACAGGTTCAATCCTGATTTTCGATAGATACGGTAAGCCTACTTGTGACTCAAGCCATAGTCTTCACATCCTGCAGATATGATCTGCC
>NZ_LFDT01000010.1:0-110471 GCF_001037925.1 Vogesella sp. EB
GGGGCGGCACTCGCGTGCAGCGTGGCGGGCATGCCGATCGCCGACAGCGCCACCAGCACCTCGGTCTCGACCACGCCGTCGTGGTGCAGCGTCACCGTGCGCTCGATGTAGTTGAAGGACAGGTCGTTGACACCGGCCAGCGGGCGCAGCACCTTGGCGATCAGCTGGCCCTCGGTGGGGCAATCCATCGCCGGGATCGCCAGCTGCAGGCGGGCGCTGGCGGCGTTGGCCGGCGGCGGGGTCTCGGCGTGGGCGGCATGATCGTGGCCGCTGTGGTCATGGCCGTGGTGTTCCGGCGTGGCGCAGGATGCGGCCGCGCCGGCGGCGGGCTGGTGCTTGCAACAAGAGGACATGGCGGACTCCCGCAAATTTCATTCGTGTATTGCACACCCTGTAGCTACTATAGGGTCAAGCACGAATTAATGATGGCGGGAGCAGGCTGATGCAAATCGGGGAATTGGCCAGACAGACTGGCTGCGAGGTGGAAACCATCCGCTACTACGAGCGCGAGGGACTGCTGCCGGCACCGGCGCGCAGCGCCAGCGGTTATCGCCGCTACGAGCCGGGCCATGTCGAGCAGCTCAACTTCATCCGCCACTGCCGTTCGCTGGGCATGTCGCTGGCCGACATCCGCCAGCTGGCCGACTACCACCAGCATCCGGCACCGGAGCCCTGCGACCGTGTCAATGCGCTGATCGACGACCAGATCCGCCGCGTGCACAGCCAGATCGAGACGCTGCAGCAGCTGGAGCAGCAGTTGCTGGCCTTGCGCGGGCGCTGCCACAGCCCGCACACGCTGGCCGATTGCGGCATCCTGAAAACGCTGGAAGACGCCTCCAGCGGCGAGCCGTGCGCCTGCCATCCGACGGCGACGGACAAAAAAATAGCCGGCTAAGAAGCCGGCCTAACAACGCTCGTAAGGGGAATCCAAGGAATAAACCTCGTACACAATCCCCGGATGTACGAGGCATCAGTCAATTCTGATTCAGCACTCGGCTGATGCCTTTCAGCGGTATCGCTACCACCGATCACAACCTGTCACTGGCGGCGCGAGTCGGGAGGAGAATCCGTTCTGCAGCCTGGGTGCCAGCGTCGGTTGTCGTTACGAGCCACAACACAACACAGAGAGTGATTGCAGTATAAGCAGGCCCTAGACATTCCGGAAATGAATTAAAATTATCAAAATCATTCCAATATGGAATCAACCAACGGTGGGCAAAAAAATAGCCGGCTAAGTAGCCGGCCTAACATGCTCGTAAGGGGAATCCAAGGAATAAACCTCGTACACAATCCCCGGATGTACGAGGCATCAGTCAATTCTGATTCAGCACTCGGCTGATGCCTTTCAGCGGTATCGCTACCACCGATCACAACCTGTCACTGGCGGCGCGAGTCGGGAGGAGAATCCGTTCTGCAGCCTGGGTGCCAGCGTCGGTTGTCGTTACGAGCCACAACACAACACAGAGAGTGATTGCAGTATAAGCAGGCGCTAGGCATTCCGGAAATGAATTAAAATTATCAAAATCATTCCAATATGGAATTAATCAACGGCGGGCAAAAAAATAGCCGGCTAAGTAGCCGGCCTAACATGCTCGTAAGGGGAATCCAAGGAATAAACCTCGTACACAATCCCCGGATGTACGAGGCATCAGTCAATTCTGATTCAGCACTCGGCTGATGCCTTTCAGCGGTATCGCTACCACCGATCACAACCTGTCACTGGCGGCGCGAGTCGGGAGGAGAATCCGTTCTGCAGCCTGGGTGCCAGCGGCTGGTTGTCGTTACGAGCCACAACACAACACAGAGAGTGATTGCAGTATAGGTAGCCGCCGTTCATTCTGGAAATGAATTAAAATTATCAAATCAATTCCATTAAGGCATAGTCAAGATGGACATCAAGGCGCTGCGTTACTTTACCGAGCTGGTGCGCCAGCAGAACTTTACCCGCGCCGCCGAGGCGCTGTTTGTCACCCAGCCCACCATCAGCAAGATGGTGAAACAGCTGGAGGACGAGATCGGCAGCCCGCTGCTGATCCGCGAAGGCAAGAGCTTCCACCTCACCGACGCCGGCCGCGTGGTCTACCAGCGCGGCCAGGACGTGCTGGCGGCACAGCTGCGCCTCAACAGCCAGCTGGCGGAACTGGCGGAGCTGGCGCGCGGCGAGCTGGTGGTCGGCCTGCCGCCGATGACCGGCGGTGCCTTTTTCGCGCCGGTGGTCGGCGCCTTCCGCGACCGCTATCCCAATGTCGAGCTGAAGATGGTGGAAGACGGCGCCCGCGCCATCGAAAGCAGCGTGCGCAACGGCCTGCTGGAAATCGGCGCCGCGGTGCTGCCGGTGGACAACAGCGTGTTCGAAAGCCTGAGCCTGGTGCGCGACCGGCTGTGCCTGATCGCCCCCACCGGCAGCCCGTGGCACGGCATGAGCAGCGTCACCCTGCTCGACATCGCCGACCGGCCGCTGGTGTTCTATCCGGAGGACTTCTCGCTCAGCGCGCGCATCACCGACGCCTTCCGCCTGCTCGGCAAGAGCGTGCACATCGCCGGGCGCAGTGCGCACTGGGACTTCATCGCCGCGATGGTGGAAGCGCGGCTCGGCATCGCGCTGCTGCCGGAAGTGGTCGCCAGTCACCTGGAGCCGCACCGCTTCGACGTGGTGCCGGTCGACGAGGAGCGCATCATGTGGCACATCGGCCTGATCTGGAAGAAGGACAGCTACCTGTCGCACGCCGCCCGCGCCTGGATCACGCTGACCCGCGAAATCCTGCTGCCGGGACACTGAGCAGCGCACTGCAGCAGGTGCACGGACCGCACAAGGTTGGCCGCAGACGTTGCGGCCAACCTTGCGGTCATAACTCTGCCACACCACTTCCGTCACACAATGAAAAACGCCACCGCGAACGGTGGCGTTGTGCTTGGATCAGGCAGTCTTGCGACTTAGATCATGCCCTTGCTTTTCAGCAGTTCGAACATGGTCTTGCCGATTTCGGCCGGGCTGCGAGTGTAGGCGATGCCAGCCTGCTCGAAAGCCTTGAACTTCTCTTCGGCAGTACCCTTGCCGCCGGAGATGATGGCGCCAGCGTGGCCCATGCGCTTGCCTTTCGGGGCAGTCACACCGGCGATGTAACCAACAACCGGCTTGGTCACGTACTGCTTGGCGAATTCGGCCGCTTCTTCTTCTGCGGAGCCGCCGATTTCACCGATCATCACGATAGCGTCGGTATCCGGATCGTCCTGGAACAGTTTCAGCGCATCGATGTGGCTGGTGCCCGGGATCGGGTCGCCGCCGATACCGATGCAGGTCGACTGGCCCAGACCCAACGCGGTGGTTTGTGCCACGGCTTCGTAGGTCAGGGTGCCGGAACGGGACACGATACCGATGCGGCCCGGGTTGTGGATGTGCCACGGCATGATGCCGATCTTGCACTCACCCGGGGTGATGATACCTGGGCAGTTAGGGCCGATCAGGCGGATGCCGGCTTCGTCGACGGCTTTCTTCACGTACAGCATGTCCAGGGTAGGCACGCCTTCGGTGATGCACACGATCAGCTTCACGCCGGAATCGATGGCTTCCAGGATGGAATCCTTGGCGAAAGCTGCCGGTACGTAGATTACCGAGGCATCGGCCTGGGTCTGGCGTACAGCGTCCTTCATGGTGTTGAACACCGGCAGGCCCAGATGCTCGGAACCGCCCTTGCCCGGGGTCACGCCACCGACAACCTTGGTGCCGACTTTCAGCGCCTGTTCGGCGTGGAAAGTACCGTTCTTGCCGGTGAAGCCTTGCACCAGCACTTTCGTATCTTTGTTTACCAATACGCTCATTTTGAAATCCTTATGCGGTGCAGGTGATTAAAGCGCGGCAACGGCAGCAACGATCTTCTCGGCTGCGTCGTTCAGGCCCTGGGCGGATACCAGCTTCAGGCCGGAGTCGTCCAGAATCTTGGCGCCCAGTTCAGCGTTGTTGCCTTCCAGGCGCACAACGACAGGAACGGTCACGTTCACTTCTTTGACAGCAGCGATAATCGCTTCGGCGATCATGTCGCAACGAACGATACCGCCGAAGATGTTGATCAGCACGCCCTTGACCGAGGTATCGGCCAGGATCAGCTTGAACGCTTCGATCACGCGCTCTTTGGTGGCGCCGCCGCCTACGTCCAGGAAGTTGGCCGGCTGGCCGCCTTTCAGCTTGATGATGTCCATGGTGGCCATCGCCAGACCGGCGCCGTTCACCATGCAGCCGATGTTGCCTTCCAGTGCCACGTAGTTCAGGTCGAACTCGGAAGCTTTCACTTCGCGCTCGTTTTCCTGCGACTTGTCGCGCTGGGCCAGCAGCTCAGGGTGACGGTACAGGGCGTTGGAGTCGAGGTTGATCTTGCCGTCGACGCAGGCCAGTTCGCCGTTTTCACGCAGCGCCAGCGGGTTCACTTCGAACAGTGCGAAATCGTTGGACACGAACGCGTCGTAAGCGCCCAGCATCAGCTTGGTGAATTCACCGATCTGCTTGCCGGACAGGCCCAGGGCGAACGCGCAATCGCGTGCCTGGAACGGCTGCATGCCGACCAGCGGATCCACTTCCACCTTGATGATTTTTTCCGGGGTTTCTTCCGCTACTTTTTCGATTTCCACGCCGCCTTCGGTGGAAACCATGAACACCACGCGCTGGGAGCCACGGTCAACCACGGCGCCCAGGTACAGTTCGCGCTGTACCGGGTACATGTCTTCGCATACCAGTACGCTGTGAACTGGCTGGCCAGCGGCGTCAGTCTGGTAGGTCACCAGATTGGTACCGATCAGGCTCTTGGCAACTTCAGCGGCTTCTTCGCGGCTTTTCACCACTTTTACGCCACCGGCCTTGCCACGGCCACCGGCGTGGACCTGGGCCTTAACAACGGCAAATTTGCCGCCCAGAGTGTCGTAAGCAGCAGCAGCTTCTTCTGGCGAGTTCGCCAGAATGCCCTTTTGCACCGGCAAGCCGTATTTGGCCAGCAGCTCTTTCGCTTGGTATTCGTGCAGGTTCATTGAGTTTCCTTTCGGGTGGATAGTTGGCAGGCCTTGCGGCCAACCTTGCTATGCCTGTGATTCTGCGATTGTACCGCCCGCGGCGCGGGCGGTCTTGTTTAATCGTGTAGCGTGCTTAGCCGTGCAGTGCGCGCTTGTCGGCAGCCAGCGCCGCCTCGTGCACCACTTCCGACAGGCTTGGATGGGCGTGGACAATGCGCGCCAGGTCTTCGCTGGCGGCCTTGAACTCCATCGACACCACACCTTCGGTGACCAGCTCGGACACCATCGGTCCGATCATGTGCAGGCCGAGGATGCGGTCGGTCTTGGCGCAGGCCAAGAGCTTGACGGTGCCCTGTGCCTGACCCAGGCCCAGCGCGCGACCGTTGGCGGCAAAGCCGGAGGTGCCCTTCTTGTACTCGATGCCTTCGGCCTTGAGCTGCTCTTCGGTCTTGCCGACCCAGGCGATTTCCGGCGAGGTGTAGATCACCCACGGAATCACGCCGAAATCGACGTGCGGCTTCTGGCCGGCGATACGCTCGGCCACGGCCACGCCCTCTTCCGACGCCTTGTGCGCCAGCATCGGGCCACGCACCACGTCGCCAATCGCCCACACGTTCGGCAGGTTGGTGAGGCAGTGATCATCGACCACCACGAAACCGCGCTCGTCCAGCTGCAGGCCGACGGTTTCGGCGCCGAGACCGGCAGTGTGCGGCAGGCGGCCGATGGACACGATCAGCTTGTCGAACTCGGCCTTCACGGTTTCGCCGTTCAGCTCGTAGTTCACGGTCACGCCGTTATCGCCCTTGACGATCTCGCCGATCTTCACGCCCAGCTTGATGTCGAGGCCGGTATCCTTGGTCAGCGTCTTGAACGCTTCCTTGGCGATCTGCTGGTCGGCAGCGGCGAGGAAGGTCGGCATCGCTTCGAGGATGGTGACGTCGGCGCCGAGGCGCTTCCATACCGAACCCATTTCCAGGCCGATCACGCCGGCACCGATCACGCCCAGGCGGGCCGGCACTTCTGCCAGCGCCAGTGCGCCTTCGTTGTCCAGCACGATCTGGTTGTCGGTCGGCAGGCCCGGCAGCTGACGCGGGCTGGAGCCGGTGGCCACGATCACGTGAGTGGCTTCCAGGGTGTCGACCACGGCACCGTTGTCGGTCACTTCAATGACCCACTTCTCGCCCTGGCGGCCCTTGAGGCTACCCAGACCGTGCACGTTGGCAACCTTGTTCTTCTTGAACAGGAAGGCGATGCCACCGGCGTTCTTGGTGATGATGTCGTTCTTGCGCGCCAGCATCTTGGCCACGTCCATCTGGGCGCCGTCGACGCTGATGCCGTGCTTCTGGAAGTCGTGCTGTACCGCGTGGAAGTTTTCCGACGACTGCAGCAGTGCCTTGGACGGAATGCAACCGACGTTCAGGCAGGTACCACCCAGCGAAGGCTTGCCTTCCGGGTTCTTGGTGGCGTCCACGCAAGCGGTGCTGAAACCCAGCTGGGCAGCACGGATGGCAGCGACGTAGCCGCCTGGGCCACCGCCGATTACCACCACGTCAAACTGTTGACTCATGATTGTTCCTTGTATTCATTGCGGCCAACCCCTCAAGGTTGGCCGCAACCGGGAAAGCGGGACCAGCCGTCCCGGACAGGCTTACAGGTCGAGGATCAGGCGGGCCGGATCTTCGATCGCATCCTTGATCGCCACCAGCGACAGCACCGCTTCGCGGCCGTCGATGATGCGGTGGTCGTAGGACTGTGCCAAGTACATCATCGGGCGCACCACGACCTGGCCGTTTTCCACTACCGCACGCTCCTTGGTGGCGTGCATGCCGAGGATGGCGGACTGTGGCGGGTTGATGATCGGGGTCGACATCATCGAGCCGAAAGTACCGCCGTTGGAGATGGTGTAGGTACCGCCGGTCAGCTCTTCCACGGTCAGCTTGCCTTCCTGCGCACGCTTGCCGAATTCGGCGATCTGCTTCTCGATGTCGGCCAGCGACAGCTGGTCGGCGTTGCGGATCACCGGTACCACCAGGCCACGCGGGCTGCCAACGGCGACGCCGATGTCGAAGTAGCCGTGGTAGATGATGTCGTTGCCGTCAACCGAGGCGTTCACGATCGGGAATTTCTTCAGCGCGGCTACAGCGGCCTTGACGAAGAAGCCCATGAAGCCCAGCTTCACGCCGTGCTCTTTCTCGAACTTGTCCTTGTACTTGGCGCGCAGGTCCATCAGCGGCTTCATGTTCACTTCGTTGAAAGTGGTCAGAATCGCGTTGGTCTGCTGCGATTGCAGCAGGCGCTCGGCCACGCGCTGGCGCAGGCGGGACATCGCCACGCGCTGCTCCGGACGACCGGAGGCATCGGCAGCAACCGGTGGCAGCGGTGCCAGCGGCTTGGCAGCGGCAGGTGCCGGTTTGGCGGCAGCAGCGGCCACGTCTTCTTTCAGGATGCGACCGTCACGACCGGAGCCGGCCACGCCGGCCAGGTCCACGCCGCTTTCGGCAGCCAGCTTGGCAGCCGACGGCATCGCCGCGCCGCCAGGCGCTGCAGCCTGTACCGGTGCCGCGGCAACCGGGGCCGGGGCAGCGGCTGCTGCGGCCGGGGCGCTATCGCCGGCGGTAGCCGCGGTGTCGATGCGGGCGATCAGCTGACCGGAAACCACGGTCGCGCCATCCTGCTCGATGATTTCGACGATCACGCCGGCCAGCGGTGCCGGCAGTTCCAGCACGACCTTGTCGGTCTCCAGATCGATCAGGTTTTCGTCACGGGCAACCGCCTGACCGACACGCTTGTGCCAGGACATCAGGGTGGCTTCGGAAACCGATTCCGGCAACTGCGGCACTTTCACTTCGATAATGGCCATGTTCTTCTCCGTTTTGGGGCGGCTGGCAGCCGCCCTTTGTTCTACAGGTGTTATTTGTTAACCGACATGGCTTCTTCGATGAAGCCCTTCAGTTGCGCAACGTGCTTGCTCATGTAACCCACGGCCGGCGATGCCGACGACGGACGACCGGCAAACAGCAGGGTCTGCTTGGCGCCCAGCAGCGCCTCCAGACGGTGGCGGATCTGGTACCAGGCACCCTGGTTGCGTGGCTCTTCCTGCACCCACATGATTTCCTTCACGTGGGAGAAGCGTGCCAGCTCGGCCTGCAGCTGTTCGGTCGGGAACGGATACAGCTGCTCGACGCGGATGATCGCCACTTCGCTGTCCAGCTCGCGCTCCTTGCGGCCGTTGACCAGATCGTAGTAGACCTGGCCGGAACACAGGATCACGCGCTTCACTGCCTTGGCATCGCTGATGCCGGCATCGCCGATCACCGGACGGAAGCTGTGGGAAGTGAAGTCTTCCAGCGGGCTCATCGCATCCTTGTAGCGCAGCAGGCGCTTGGACAGGAAGATCACCAGCGGCTTGCGGAACGGACGCAGTACCTGGCGGCGCAGCACGTGGAACATCTGGCTGGCTTCGGACGGCATCACGATCTGCATGTTGTGCTCGGCACACAGCTGCAGCCAGCGTTCCAGACGCGCGGAGGAGTGCTCCGGGCCCTGGCCATCGTAGCCGTGCGGCAGGATGGTGGTCAGGCCGCACAGACGGCCCCACTTGGTTTCGCCGGAGGAGATGAACTGGTCGATCGCAACCTGGGCACCGTTGGCGAAGTCGCCGAACTGGGCTTCCCAGATCACCAGCTGGTCCGGTGCAGAGCAGGCGTAGCCGTACTCGTAAGCGAGGACCGCTTCTTCGTTCAGGATCGAGTCGATCACCAGGAAATCGGCCTGGTTGTCCGACATGTTGCGCAGCGGCACGTAGGTGCCCTGGTCCCAACGCTCGCGGTTCTGGTCGTGCACTACGGCATGACGGTGCGAGAAGGTACCGCGGCCGGAGTCTTCACCGGAGATGCGCACGCCGTAACCGTTGGTTACCAGCGAGGCGTAAGCCAGCGTTTCGGCCATGCCCCAGTCGATCGCCTGCTCGCCGGCAGCCATCGCGCGACGGGCATCCTGCACGCGCTTCACGGTCGGGTGCAGCTTGTAGTTTTCCGGCACCGAGGTGAACTTCTCGGCCAGACGCTGGATGTCGGCGTGCGGCAGCGAGGTGTCGGTTGGGTGTGCCCAGTGGGTGCCCTGGTACTGCGACCAGTCCAGCGCGTGTTCGCGGCGGTAGTTGGACAGCACGGTCTGCTCGACGTGTTCGCCCTTGTCCAGCGCATCGCGGTAGGCCTGGATGAAGTTGTCGGCCTCGGCGGCGGTCAGCACGCCTTCGCCCACCAGACGCTCGGCGTACATCGCGCGCACGCCGCCGTGCTTGGCGATCTTCTTGTACATCATCGGCTGGGTCAGGAACGGGTCGTCGCCCTCGTTGTGGCCCAGTTTGCGGTAGCAGACGAGGTCGATGACCACGTCCTTGTTGAACTTCATGCGGAAGTCCAGCGCTGCCTGCATCACGTAGCACACCGCTTCCGGATCGTCGCCGTTGACGTGGAAGATCGGCGCTTCGATCATTTTCGCCACGTCGGTACAGTACAGCGTGGAACGCATGTCGCGGGTATCGGAGGTGGTGAAGCCGACCTGGTTGTTGATCACGATGTGCAGCGTGCCGCCGGTACCGTAACCGCGCGTTTGCGACAGGTTGAAGGTGCCCTGGTTGACGCCGAGACCGGCAAAGGCGGAGTCACCGTGGATCAGCACCGGTACCGCAGCCTTGCGCTCGCTGTCCTTGCGGCGATCCTGACGCGCGCGCACCGAACCCTCGACCACCGGGTTGACGATTTCCAGGTGCGACGGGTTGAACGCCAGCGACACGTGCATCGGGCCGTTGGCGGTCGGGATGTCGGAGGAGAAGCCCATGTGGTACTTCACGTCGCCGGAAGCCAGCTCCTGCGCCGCCTTGCCTTCGAACTCGGCGAACAGGTCGCGCGGCTGCTTGCCCAGGGTGTTGACCAGCACGTTCAGGCGGCCACGGTGGGCCATGCCGATGATCAGCTCTTCCACACCCACCGAGGTGGCGTTCTGGATCAGGTGGTCCAGCGCGGCGATGGCGGATTCGCCACCTTCCAGCGAGAAACGCTTCTGGCCGACGTACTTGGTGTGCAGGTAGCGTTCCAGCGTTTCGGCAGCGGTGATCTGCTTGAAAATGCGCTTTTTCTTGTCGGCGTTGTAGTGCGGGGTCGACAGGTCACCCTCGAAGCGCTTCTGTACCCAGTGCTTTTCTTCGGAGTTGGTGATGTGCATGTACTCGACGCCGATATTGCCGCAGTAGGTCTGCTTCAGACGGGCAATGATCTCGGACAGCGGCAGCTTTTGCGGCGCCACCAGCGAGCCGACGTTGAAGTGTACCGCCATGTCGGCATCAGTCAGGCCGTGGGTGGCGTGATCCAGCTCGCGCAGCGTTGCCTGGTCCATGCGCTTCAGCGGGTCGAGGTTGGCCTGGCGCGAACCCAGTACGCGGTAGGCCGAGATCAGCTTCAGCACCGCCACCTGTTTCTGCATCGACTCCCAGTCGGTAGCGGCGCTGCTGCGCTGTGCCACCGGCGGGCGCTTGGCCAGCTGGATGAAGGATTCCTGGATCGGCTGGTGAGCGACATCACGGTCGGCAGCACCAGGCGCGGTAGAAAGCTTGTCGAAGTAGTCCCGCCACTCCGGCGAAACGACTGTCGGATCAGCGAGGTACTGCTCGTAGAGATCCTCGATGAACGGTGCATTCCCACCAAACAGGTAGGAATGACTGTACATGGATTGCATCATTATTCGACCCTTTTGTCTGCGTTGCTGCTTTGCAAAAACCGTTTTGACAAAGAGAGTGGGCGCTTGACACCCCCGCTCCCTTTGACAGAACGCTCTGCCCTGCCCCAGCGGGCAGAAAAAGGTTGGCCGCAAGCGTGCGGCCAACCTTGTCTACTGCTTAGCGGTTGCCTTCGTCGATGAAGTCACGACGCGGAGCACCGGTGTACAGCTGGCGCGGACGGCCGATCTTCATCGCCGGATCGGCGATCATTTCGGTCCAGTGCGAGATCCAGCCCACGGTACGTGCCAGCGCGAAGATCGGCGTGAACATCGATACCGGAATACCGATCGCGGACAGCACGATGCCGGAGTAGAAGTCGACGTTCGGGTACAGCTTGCGCTCGATGAAGTACGGATCGGACAGCGCGATCTTTTCCAGTTCCATCGCCAGCTTGAACTTCGGATCGTTCTGCAGGCCCAGCTCGGTCAGCACTTCGTCGCAGGTCTTCTTCATGATGGCGGCGCGCGGGTCCATGTTCTTGTACACGCGGTGGCCGAAGCCCATCAGTTTGTAGCGCTTGTCCTTCACGCCCTGCATGAATTCGGCCACGTTGTCCACGGAGCCGATTTCGTCCAGCATCTTCAGTACCGCCTCGTTGGCGCCGCCGTGCGACGGGCCCCACAGGCAGGCGATACCGGCGGCGATACATGCGAACGGGTTGGCACCGGAGGAGCCGGCCAGACGCACGGTGGAGGTGGACGCGTTCTGCTCGTGGTCGGCGTGCAGGGTGAAGATACGGTCCAGCGCGCGCGCGGTCACCGCATTCACCTTGTACTCTTCGCACGGGGTGGAGAACATCATGTGCAGGAAGTTCTCGGCGTAGGTCAGACCGTTCTTCGGATAGGAGAACGGCAGGCCCTTGTTGTAGCGATAGGCCTGTGCGGCAATGTTCGGCAGCTTGGCGATCAGGCGGTGCGCGGAGATGCGACGATGTTCGGAGTTATTGATGTCCAGCGAGTCGTGATAGAACGCGGACAGCGCGCCGACCACACCCACCATCACGGCCATCGGGTGCGCATCGCGGCGGAAACCCTTGTAGAAGCTGATGATCTGGTCGTGCAGCATGTTGTGGCGCATCACGCCACGTTCGAACTCGGCACGTTGCGCCGCGGTCGGCAGTTCGCCGTTCAGCAGCAGGTAGCAGACTTCGAGGTAGTCGCTCTTTTCGGCCAGTTGTTCGATCGGGTAACCGCGGTAGTACAGCTGACCGATATCACCGTCGATAAAGGTGATGGCGGATTCGCAGCTGGCGGTAGCCAGGAAACCCGGGTCAAAGGTGAACATGCCGGTCTTGGAGAAGGCGCGGATATCAACGACGTCCGGTCCCAGGGTACCCTTCAGCACCGGCATTTCCAGCGTGTCTTTGCCGTCGTTGTAGGTGAGCGTCACTTTACGATTGTTTTCCACAGCAATACTCCCAGTCTAATTTGTGGTCGTTGTAATAATTGTTTGCTGCTGCGGGCCTCAGGCTGCCCGCAAGATCCCGATGATGTGCGCCAGCTCGGGATCGTCCACTTCCGCCTTGCCGTTCACGTAGTCCAGAAAGTCGTTATCGCCCAGATCCAGGCATTTCTGATACGCAAACAGCTCGGCCGTGGTGAGCTGCTCGAAACCGTTGGCGAGGAAACGCTCCAGCACCAGGTCGAGTTCGAGCAGGCCACGGCGCGAGCGCCAGCGGATCCGTTTCAGTTCGATCGGATCAAAATCGGTCATACCGCACGCTTGACCATCAGGTCTTTGATCTTGCCGATGGCCTTGGTCGGGTTCAGACCCTTAGGACATACGTCAACACAGTTCATGATGGTGTGGCAGCGGAACAGACGGTACGGGTCTTCCAGGTTGTCCAGACGCTCGTTGGTCGCCAGATCGCGGGTATCGGCAATGAAGCGATACGCCGCCAGCAGGCCGGCCGGGCCGACGAACTTGTCCGGGTTCCACCAGAACGACGGGCAGGACGTGGAACAGCAAGCGCACAGGATGCACTCGTACAGGCCATCCAGCTCTTCGCGGTCTTCCGGCGACTGCAGACGCTCGCGCTCAGGTGGTGGCGTGTCGTTGATCACGTACGGCTTGATCGAGTGGTACTGTTTGAAGAACTGGGTCATGTCCACGATCAGGTCGCGGATGACCGGCAGGCCCGGCAGCGGACGCAGCTCGATCGGCTGTTTCAGATCGGCGACGTTGGTCACGCAGGCCAGACCGTTCTTGCCGTTGATGTTCATCGCGTCAGAACCGCAGATGCCCTCGCGGCAGGAGCGGCGGAACGACAGGGTGTCGTCCATCGCCTTGAGCTTGACGATCACGTCCAGCAGTTTCACGTCGGTCGGCGACAGCTCGACCTCGTAATCCTGCATGTACGGCTTGGCGTCCTTGTCCGGATCATAGCGATAGATGGAAAAACGTGCTGTTTTCATATAAGTCTCCGGCCGGCGCTTAGAAGGTACGCACTTTCGGTGCGATGTACTCAACCGACAGCGGCTTGGTGTGTACCGGCTTGTAGGTCAGACGACGATCTTCACCGTAGTACAGGGTGTGCTTCATCCAGACTTCGTCGTCGCGCTCCTGGTAGTCGGCGTGGGCGTGGGCGCCACGGGACTCTTTGCGCGCATCGGCCGAGATCAGGGTCGCCACGGCCACTTCGATCAGGTTTTCCAGTTCCAGCGCTTCCACGCGGGCAGTGTTGAACACCTTGGACTTGTCCTTGATCTGGGTGCGCTTCACGCGCTCGGCCACTTCCTGGATTTCCTTCACGCCCAGCGCCAGGTTTTCCGAGTTGCGGAACACGGCGGCACGCGCCTGTACCGTACGCTGCATTGCGGCGCGCACGTCGGCGACTTCTTCGCCACCGGTCTGGTTGTCCAGACGCGCGATACGATCCAGCGAGATCTGGCCGGCGTTGGCTGGCAACGGTTTCCAGGTCGGCATTTCGTTCTTGATGAATTCGACCATGCTGTCACCGGCCGACTTGCCGAACACCACCAGGTCGAGCAGCGAGTTGGTACCCAGACGGTTGGCACCGTGCACCGAGGCGCACGCGCATTCGCCGGCAGCGTAGAAGCCGTTGACGCGGGCTTCCGGATTGTCGCCTTTCGGGATCACCACTTCGCCACGGTAGTTGGTCGGAATACCGCCCATCATGTAGTGGCAGGTAGGGATCACCGGGATCGGTTCCTTGATCGGGTCGACACCGGCAAACTTGATGGCGATCTCGCGAATGCCAGGCAGACGCTGCTTGATGATGTCCGGACCGAGGTGGTCCAGTTTCAGCAACACGTGATCCTTGTTCGGACCGCAACCACGACCTTCCAGCACTTCCTGTTCCATCGAGCGGGCCACGAAGTCACGCGGGGCTAGGTCTTTCAGGTTAGGCGCGTAGCGTTCCATGAAGCGTTCGCCGTTGGCGTTGAGCAGAATACCGCCCTCGCCGCGCACGCCTTCGGTAATCAGCACGCCGGCACCGGCCACGCCGGTCGGGTGGAACTGCCAGAACTCCATGTCTTCCAGCGGGATGCCGGCACGCACGCTCATGCCCAGGCCGTCACCGGTGTTGATGAAGGCGTTGGTGGAGGCGGCGTAGATACGGCCGGCACCACCGGTGGCGAACAGCACGCCCTTGGCGTGGAAGTTGTAAACCTCGCCGGTTTCCATTTCCAGTGCGGTCACGCCAACCACGTCACCGTCTTCGTCACGGATCAGGTCCAGCGCCATCCACTCGATGAAGAACTGGGTGTTGGCGCGCACGTTACGCTGGTACAGGGTGTGCAGCATGGCGTGACCGGTACGGTCGGCCGCGGCACAGGCACGCTGCACTGGCGCTTCGCCTTCATTCTGGGTGTGGCCGCCGAACGGGCGCTGGTAGATCTTGCCGTTTTCCAGACGGTCGAACGGCATACCGAAGTGCTCAAGCTCGATCACGGCTTCAGGCGCCTTGCGGCACATGAATTCGATGGCGTCCTGGTCACCCAGCCAGTCCGAACCCTTCACGGTATCGAACATGTGCCATTCCCAGCGGTCTTCCTGCACGTTGCCCAGCGAGGCGGAGATACCACCTTGTGCGGCAACGGTGTGCGAACGGGTCGGGAATACTTTGGACAGTACGGCAGTTTTCAGGCCGGACTCGGACAGTTGCAAGGCAGCACGCAGACCTGCGCCACCGCCGCCAACAATTACTGCATCAAATCGACGAACGGGAATGGTCATTACAGCCCCCATACAACCTTAAGCGAATAAATAAAACAGGACACCAGCCAAACCGCAGTCAGGGTGTGCATGGTCAAACGCACGCCAACGGGTTTGATGTAGTCCATCCAGAGATCGCGAATGCCTACCCATGCATGCAGGAACAGCGCAATCAAGGTGGTCTGGGTCAGCACTTTTACCCAGGTCTGGCCGAACAGCAGCTTCCAGCCTTCATAGCCGGAAGGCATGGCCAGCAGGAACAGGATCAGTGCGGCGGTATACACCAGCATGATCACGGCCGTGGCGCGCTGGACGATCCAGTCTTTCAGGCCGTAGTGAGCACCGACAACTTGACGGTTTACCATAGGATGCCTCCGATGATGGCGGTCAGGCTCAGGCTAACGGCCAGAACCATTTTCGCGGTAGCGCGGGCAGTTTGCAGCTCAAGTCCCTTGTGGATATCCAGCAGCAGGAAACGGATGCCGGCGGCAGCGTGGTGCAGGAAGCCCCACAGCAAGCCGATCAGGATCAATTTCACCAGGGGATGGGCGACAACAGCGCGGTAGCTGTCAAAGGCGTCGGCGGAACTGAGCGAACCGCTGAGAAGGTAAATCAGGAGTGGCAGGGAGAAAAACAGTGCCACACCGCTGATCCGGTGCAGGATCGAGACAATACCCGGCACGGGCAGTCTGATCTTGCTCAGATCTAAGTGCTTTGGTCGTTGCTTCTGCATATAGCTTCCTTGGATGTGCATGAACCAAGTGGTTTTTTACGTTAGCGGCGGCCCGAAAACTGCCGTCGCCGTTAGGAGCCAGGGGCCACCCCTGATCCATCAAGATCATGCTGCACGATGCTGCACGTGCAACATAATCTGAAGATTCTACCAAATCTGCGCGTCGCTGCCGACCGGGCTATCCGAAATGCGACACAGAGAACCGCGTTTGCGACACATCGTCATGCCGGCAAATGCTGCAGCGTCAACGCCAGCCGGTCGGTCAGACACAAGCGCTGCCGCCACTCCACCGCCGCGCCGTTAACATCCACCGCCAGCCGCAGGTGCGACAGCACCGGCGTGCCGGACAGCGTCGCCAGCAACTGCGCCTCGTCGCGCTCCAGCACCACCGCCCGCCACTGTTCGGTGGCTACCCGCAAGCGGACGCCGAAATGCTGCTGCAGCACCGCCCACACCCCGGGCAACTGGCGCAGCCAGCGCGAATCCAGCGCCGGAAAACGCTCGGCCGACAACAGCACCTCGTCCAGCGCCACCGCCTGACCGCGCAGCCGCCACAACAGGCGGATGCGGAACAGCGGCGCCGCGCGGCGCAAACCCAGCGCCGCCGACACATCATCCGGCGCATTGCCGCGCGCGATACCGAGAAACTCGCGCTGCAGACGGTCCGGACTCTCCGACAACAGCCCCGGCGAGATCATCGACATCCCGGCCCAGTCATCGGCGCCGGGCGCCACAAAGGTGCCCTTGCCCTGCTGCCGGTACAGCACCCCGTCGGCCACCAATTCGGTCAGCGCCTTGCGTACCGTGCCCTGGCTGACGGACAGCTGTTCGGCAAGCTCCCACTCGCTGGGCAGCGACTCCGCCACCTGCCACTCCCCATCGCACAGACGCTCCAGAATCTGCTGTCTTGCCTGTCTATACAAAGGGATACGATTGAGACTCTTGCTGTTCATGGACTTTTTAACACCAAACGCGATCAAGGTAAACACTAGTCTTATATAAGACATAAGACAAAAAGTCACGTCCTGATTGCACAGAGCGGTGCAAGGGCAGCACAAAGGCGGTGCAGCATGCTAAACTCGCTGAAACTGTTGCAAAGCAGCATCCAAAGAGCAGTCATTCCAAAGTTCTAAAGGAGAGTACATCGATGAAAGCCCCCGTTCGCGTCGCCGTCACTGGTGCAGCCGGTCAGATTGGTTACAGCCTGTTGTTCCGCATTGCCAGTGGTGAAATGCTGGGCAAGGACCAGCCTGTCATCCTGCAACTGCTGGACCTGCCACAAGCCCAGACCGCCGTTAAAGGCGTGATGATGGAACTGGAAGACTGCGCGTTCCCGCTGCTGGCCGGCATGGTTGCGACCGACGACCCGGAAGTGGCTTTCAAGGATGTACAGGTTGCCCTGCTGGTTGGCGCCCGTCCGCGCAGCAAAGGCATGGAACGCAAGGACCTGCTGACCGCCAACGCCGAAATCTTCACCGTGCAGGGCGCCGCCCTGAACAAGGTGGCTGACCGCAATGTAAAAGTGCTGGTAGTCGGCAACCCGGCCAACACCAACGCCTACATCGCGATGAAGTCGGCGCCGGACCTGAATCCGAAAAACTTCACCGCCATGTTGCGTCTGGACCACAACCGCGCGCTGTCGCAAATCGCCGCCAAGACCGGCAAACCGGTTGCCGCCATCGAGAAGCTGGCCGTGTGGGGTAACCACTCGCCAACAATGTACGCCGACTACCGCTTCGCCACCATCGATGGCCAGTCGGTCAAAGACATGATCAACGACCACGAATGGAACCGCGACGTGTTCCTGCCGACCGTGGGCAAGCGTGGCGCCGCCATCATCGAAGCACGTGGCCTGTCCTCGGCCGCTTCGGCCGCCAACGCCGCCATCGACCACATCCGCGACTGGGTACTGGGCACCAACGGCAAGTGGGTGACCATGGGTATCCCGTCCGACGGTTCCTACGGCATCCCGAAAGACGTGATGTTCGGTTTCCCTGTGACTTGCGAAAACGGCGAGTACAAGATGGTCGAAGGCCTGGAAATCGATCAGTTCAGCCGTGACTGCATCAACGTCACCCTGAACGAACTGGAAGAAGAACGCGCCGGCGTTGCCCACCTGCTGGGTTGATGACTGAGCGTTCCGGCAAAAGCGCACCGCAAGGTGCGCTTTTTGTCTTTACCGAATTACCGAATCACAACGCAATCCCGCTCTTTTTGGAGGTCGAAACACCATGATTGAAGCCGAAGTACTCAATCAAATTCAGGCACAGATCGACGATCTGGCTACCCGCAACACTGATATCCGGGGGTATCTTTGACTACGACGGTAAAAAAGACCGTCTGG
This sequence comes from Vogesella sp. EB, assembly GCF_001037925.1. Classification (NCBI taxonomy): domain Bacteria; kingdom Pseudomonadati; phylum Pseudomonadota; class Betaproteobacteria; order Neisseriales; family Chromobacteriaceae; genus Vogesella; species Vogesella sp. EB. Next base: position 18,034 of record NZ_LFDT01000010.1, read on the forward strand.
AAGAAGTTTCCCGCCTGACCGAAGATCCCGATATCTGGAACGACCCCAAAAAGGCACAAGAACTGGGCCGTGAGCGCAAGCAGCTGGAAGACGTGGTACTGGTGATCGAAGGCATCGCCGCCACCCTCGCCGATTGCGCCGAACTGTTTGAAATGGGCCGCGCCGAAGGCGACGACGACACCATCCTGGCGGTGAAGGCAGATCTGGACGAGGTCGAGGCCAAGCTGGCCAAGCTCGAATTCCGCCGCATGTTCCATGACCCGATGGACCCGAACCACTGCTTCCTGGACATCCAGGCCGGCGCCGGCGGCACCGAGGCCCAGGACTGGGCCGGCATGCTGCTGCGCATGTACGTGCGCTACGCCGAACGCAAGGGTTTCAAGGTCGACATCCTGGAAGAATCGGAAGGCGAAGTGGCCGGCATCTCCAGTGCCACCATCAAGATCGAGGGCGAGTACGCCTACGGCCTGTTGCGCACCGAAGTCGGCGTCCACCGCTTGGTACGGGTGTCGCCGTTCGACTCCAACGCCCGCCGCCACACCTCGTTCTGCTCGGTGTTCGTGTATCCGGAAGTGGACGACAGCTTCGAGATCACCATCAACCCGGCCGACGTGCGTACCGACACCTACCGCGCCTCCGGTGCCGGCGGCCAGCACATCAACAAGACCGATTCGGCAGTGCGCCTGACGCACATCCCGACCAATATCGTGGTGCAGTGCCAGAACGACCGCTCGCAGCACCGCAACCGCGACGAAGCGTGGCAGATGCTGCGCGCCAAGCTGTACGAGCGCGAACTGAAAATGCGCAACGAAGCCAAGCAGTCGCTGGAAGACAGCAAGACGGACGTGGGCTGGGGCCACCAGATCCGCTCCTACGTATTCGACCAGTCGCGCATCAAGGACCTGCGTACCAGCTATGAAGTTGGCAACATCAAGGGCGTGATGGACGGCGACCTGGACGGCTTTATCGAAGCCAGCCTGAAACAGGGCGTTTAAACGATACCCGAGGTTGGCCGCACGCGATGCGGCCAACCTTTTACATTGATGGAGATACCATGTCGGAACACGAATCCAGCCAGCCGCAGCACGACGAAAACCACATCATGGCCGAGCGCCGTGACAAACTGAAAGCCCTGCGCGAAGCCGGCGTTGCCTTCCCCAACGACTTCAAACGCGAAGACTTCAGCGGCGATCTGCACACCCGCTACAACGACAACAGCAAGGAAGAGCTGGAGCCGCTGAACGTGCAGGTCGCCGTCGCCGGCCGCATGATGCTCAAGCGCGTGATGGGCAAGGCCAGCTTCGCCACCATCCAGGACGTGACCGGCCAGATCCAGTTGTACATCAACGACCAGGGCGTCGGTCCGGAAGTCCATGCCGCGTTCAAGCACTGGGACATGGGTGACATCATTGCCGCGTGCGGCACCCTGTTCAAGACCAACAAGGGCGAGCTGTCAGTCAACGTGACCGAGCTGCGCCTGCTGACCAAGTCGCTGCGTCCGCTGCCGGACAAGTTCCACGGCATGACCGACCAGGAACAGAAATACCGCCAGCGCTACGTCGACCTGATCACCAGCGAACACAGCCGCAACACCTTCATCAAGCGCTCCAAGATCGTGCAGACCATCCGCGAAGTGATGGTCGCCCAGCACTATCTGGAAGTGGAAACCCCGATGATGCACCCGATCCCGGGTGGTGCCACCGCCAAGCCATTCGTCACCCACCACAACGCGCTGGACATGTCGCTGTACCTGCGCGTGGCCCCGGAGCTGTACCTGAAGCGCCTGGTGGTCGGCGGTCTGGAGCGCGTGTTCGAGATCAACCGCAACTTCCGCAACGAGGGGATGAGCACGCGCCACAACCCCGAGTTCACCATGATCGAATTCTACGAGGCCTACAGCGACTACCAGCGCATGATGCAGATGACCGAGCACATCATCCGCCAGTGCGCCATCGCCGCCACCGGCCACACCACCGTGACCTACCACGGCAAGGAAGTGGACCTCGGCAAGCCGTTCGACCGCTTCACCATCGTCGGCGCCATCAAGCACTACAACCCGCAGTACACCGACGCGCAGCTGTTCGATGCCGACTGGGTGGCCGCGGAGATCCAGCGTCTGGGCGGCAAACTGCCACCGGCACCTGGGCTGGGCAGCCTGCAGCTGACGCTGTTCGAAGAGTGTGCGGAAAGCCTGCTGTGGAACCCGACCTTCATCGTCGACTACCCGGTAGAAGTGTCGCCACTGGCACGCGGCTCCGATGCCGACCAGTCGATCACCGAGCGTTTCGAGCTGTTCATCGTTGGCCGCGAACACGCCAACGGCTACTCCGAGCTGAACGATCCGGAAGACCAGGCCGCGCGCTTCCTGTCGCAGGTCGAGCAGAAGGATGCCGGCGACGACGAGGCGATGCACTACGACGCCGACTACATCCGCGCCATGGAATACGGCCTGCCACCGACCGGCGGCTGCGGCATCGGCATCGACCGTCTGGTGATGCTGCTTACCGATTCGCCTTCTATCCGCGACGTCATCCTTTTCCCGCAGATGCGACTGGAAGGCCAGGCCTGAGCAACAGCTTCGCTGATGTAGGTTTGCAGAGTTGATGCAAATTTTCAGCATATAGCTGAAAAATTAAGTAGTCAGAAGAGAAAGGTCCAGTCAGAGATGGCTGGGCCTTTTTGTTTTTGCCCACCTTTCAGCTGGGTTGTTATTCGGTTCACAGTCTATCGATTCCAACCGCTGAAGTGGTAAACAGTAAGATATTTATATCATTTCCAAGGTTGGAAATGATTTCAGTGATTTATTTATATTACAGTACCAGCCCACAATAATGATTGGCCTGTATCTGAGATAATTTAATTGGAAATATCGTATCGAACAGACTAGAATATCCGTCCCGAAATCGGCAAAACAGAGCTACCATATAATTTGGTAGCTAGAGTTCAAAGAAGGGAGTGTGCAGCACACGGATTCGAGAAAGTATTTTGACACTACCCCAGATGCAAACAAGAAAGGGCGGGTGTTCCAGCACCCGCCCCTACTTGAACCTTTAGGAATACGAGCGAAACTCGATACATAAAGGGCTTCCACAAGCCAAGTATCGTTCTCTCGTTCCTCAAGGTCAAGTCCCCGTTTGTCTTTTTTAAGCTAACTCGTTGTGCCGAGAGGGGCTTCTGCGCCTTCTCGGCCGCGAGTCGGGAGATATCATGACCTTTCAAGTACATGCTACAGGCTGTTGGCAGGGCCGGCAGAGGGACGCACATACGCCTGCTCGGCAAGTAGTTACTCCATCCGGAACTATCATTCGTGGGCGCTTCCCATCCGTCACCGCAAGACGAATGGTTTCATTCGAACATTTGCTGGAGCGTGATGCACTATATCTGTTCGACTTTGCTCCACAAGTCGTTTGAATCGCCCCCGCTTTCCTAGATACCTCGTGAGCCTCGTAGGGCAGGATTGCCTACAGGAGCCGGGGCAGTCCACTAGAAATCGTCGCCAGAAACCTTTATGTGAAGAAGCCAGCCATCCTCAATTGTCATCTCAAAAAATTTTCCGTTCCACTGCACGGACAAGGCGTTTAACGTGAAATTCGCCCCGCCGATTTGAACGGCAAATTTCATGTTCTTGCTTAGTCTGGCAGGAAGCACTTGGTTTGCTACGGGATTAAGTATTGATGCGAATGGCGCAGGGCTATAATTCCCAATTATTTCTCGCAGCCTGAGCTCGTAATTTTCTTTCCCTACTTTGGCGACTTTTACCTTTATGGCTGTATCCTTTGGGAGGACATCTTGGGTTTGGTAATATCGAACATTGCTGGCTCCACCTACTTCCCAAGCGATTTGAATACTGTCAGAGAGAGTGAACACTTCGCAGCCTTCTGTCGTGTAATATGGCCCATCGGTGCACCCATCTCCAGCAAAAAAGAACTGCTCACGTACACCATCTACACATGGGCCAAGGTAGCATTCATCACCTATATCCTTGGCTTCGAGTTGAATGCCTCCTGGCACCTCGATCGGTTTTCCACACTTCATCTCTTGCCCAGGAAATAACTCTTGCTTGGTTTTCGCCATTGCACGCCCCTCCTTCAATGATGGAAAAATATACAATTATGCTAGTGCTAAGCTTTTTTTAGTCCAATCTTCTGCATTTGTCCAGATGGGGAAGCTAGTCCTGATCCGTATCCGCTGACTATGTCGTTTGTGTCGTTGTCAGGCCATTGTCTACGATATATTCCAACATGCCCCTTGGCCTTCTGTTGAGCAGGGATATCGAGGCACACGGCTGAGCTACATGCCGAACCAGATGGATTTACTACCATTCATTAAGCTAAATACCTCACGACAGGCCTAGGCGCTTTAATTCCTCTTCAAGGATATTATGCACTTCACTGGATATGCCAGGATAGCTCTGCATAGGGGTATTTCCTACATATCCAATAGCTTTCAAGCCAATATCTGACGTAAAATAGCCTCCGATAACCAGATAGCGAAATCGTTTGAAAAACAACCTTCCTGGTGTCCCTGATCCAGCTTCTGTGTCGCTAGCAATTCCCCACACAATCGTTTGCTTTTGATCCTCAGTCAGATCCACAAAGCCCTTGTTGAATTTTTGCCGTGATTGAGATTCAACTAGCTTCAGACCAGATAGAATCAATTTGTTGTCATTCTGTTGCTGCGGATACGGGGAACTAACCCATTCATCAAGAAAGTCTACTATCCCCATCTTGCTGGGTGCAGGAAATTCATTCTTGGCTGGAAGAATCGTATCGCTGAGTGCTGCAGCAAGCTTACGTTGTTCTTCGGAGAGAGTGTGTGACCAAGGCGTAGAAGGAGAGACAAGGTTAGGATCTGTGCCATAGCCAACTGTTAATGTAGATATGATGGGGATAGCTATTTCTTTGGGCATATTTATCCATCCAGCCGTTCATCGCTGATCATAGTTCACCTTGCCGTTCTAATTCCACAATGCGGGCAGCTCCGCGTGAGGCTATTGCAAGAATTGTTAAGGTTGGATTCTTATCAGGACTACTGACAAAGGTACTCCCATCGAGCACAAAAAGGTTGTGAATATCCCAGCATTGACCATATTCATCAACGACTGAGTCCTTTGATGAAGCCCCCATGCGGGCTCCGCCGACCTCGTGAATCGCTCCCCCTCCTTTCGGCATCTCAGGAGGAGTCTGATCTACGCTGCCACCAAGGCGCCGAAAGATCTCGTTGAATGTAGATTTCATGTGTGCGACTTGGCGATGTTCATAGTCGCTCCATTTCCAATGGAATTTCAGGATAGGGATCCCCCATCTATCTGTCTTGTCTAAATCAATTTCACAATATGTATTGTCATTTGGGACCATCTCTCCTTCACCACTAAGATAAACATAGCTTCCATAAGCACGACGAATCTCATCGTGAAGTGCATTACCGAAAATAGGACTCTCTGCAGGTATATAGCTGCCAACTCCCATTGTTGGCATACGTCGGCCACCTCGTGGTTCAATGTGGTAGCCACGCGGAAAGTCTAACTTTCCTGATGCTTGCTCCTTGTAGAGCCACCAGGGAACATAAATGTGGGGAGTTGAAATACCGTCGTCGTTCTGTGGAGGAATTTTTTCAAGAGATGGAATCCTGGACGACATTGTGAATTCGACAGTGTCCATAATGTACTTCCCGACCAATCCACTAGAATTACCCGCCCCCTTGGGAAAGTTGCTACTCGTTGAATTTAGAAGAATACGGACAGATGAGAATGCTCCTGCGGCGAGCACGATCACTCGCCCTTGTACCGAGCTATGTCCGCCGGTTTGGCGGTCAATGAAACTTACTCCTGTTGCACGCCCGACCGTATCAACATCTACACGATGAACTATTGCATCACAGCGGATAGTAAGTTTGCCCGTGGCTAGGGCAGGAGGAATTAAGACGGTCGTACTTTGGAAATTCGCGCGAATTGAGCATCCCCGAGTGCAGGGCGTAGCATAGAAGCAGGCCGGACGACCATTGATGGATTGAGTAAGTACAGCTGCTCGAATTGCCGCCACCCTCATCCCAAGACTCTCAAATGCACGCGACAGAAATATTTCATGTGCTCGTGGAGGGGGAGGGGGAAGGCAAATCCCTGGGGGGGAATCCGGGGTATTTTCTATGCCATGAGCGAGTCCCGTAACTCCGATGAAGCGTTCCACTTTGTCATACCAAGGAGCAAGATCATCATAACCAATTGGCCAGTCGAACCCCAAGCCATCCCTACTCTTAGGTTTGAAGTCATATGGGCCAAATCGCAGAGCGACACGGCCCCAATGATTAGTGCGCCCGCCTAGCATTCGTGGTCTCCACCAGCGGAATTCCTCAGAGCCGTCCGCTATTGTGTATGGTTCACCTTGAACCTCCCATCCCCCATTGACCGTTGCGTCATAAAAGCCTGCAGGCTTATCCGGCGTAGCACTTCCTCGTAAGGGCGCATGCTCTTGAGTATTGAACATGGGGGTTTCTGTCGCAGGATCGTAGTCACGTCCGGCTTCTAACATTAAGACGTTCAACCCTGCGAGAGTAAGGTCATATGCGGCCATTCCACCAGCTGCTCCTGAGCCAACGATAATGACATCAAAATGGGCAGAATTGACCATCAGCTTGCCTCTTAAATCGTATTTGCAAACACTTGACAGAAATGCTCAAAGAGGCAGCTCAGAGTTGAGTTCTTTGGCCACTACGTCACATGTAATAAGAGTAGTATATGATTAATAATTTGCAAATATCGTATATTGTAGATGATTGATTACTACCCTCGAGCACCACTGTATTGGCATTCTGACCACGTGAAGGGGCAAGTCACACAGCGAGGCGAGGCTGCCAGGCTTGTGTTTGCGGGGTGGGCTTGAGAAGCTGCAGCGAGGATAGAGGATAAAGGACGGTGTGACATGGCAAGTTGCTCCTAGCCCAGGACAGTCCTGTTCAAGCCATTGATTTTGCTTGTCTTGCTACTTTTTTCACAAAGAGAGCAAATTTTGTAGGAATTTTTCATGTAGTTTGCACATGAACAGGCTTGCCGAATGTGTACAGCAGTGAAAAAATCCTTGGAAATCAAGGGCCGCGTTTTTCACGAACTGTGCAAACCTACAGCTGAGTGTGTGAAGAAACTCAGCAGCACCTGAAAAACCAGACCGTGATCAGACCAAAGCCCCGGCAGCGATGCCGGGGCTTTTTGCATTTAACTGTCGTTCATCCCTTATTCGTCGGCGTAGCGCCGGGCGATGGCGCGGAACTCCTCGGCAATCGCGTCGAAGGCATCCACCATGTCGGGGTCGAAGTGCTGGCCGCGCCCGGCGCGGATTATCTCCACCGCCTGCTCGTGCGGAAACGGCGGTTTGTACACCCGGCGCGAGATCAGCGCGTCGTAAACATCGGCGACCGCCATTAGCCGCGCCGATACCGGGATGGCATCACCGGCCAAGCCTTCCGGATAGCCGCTGCCATCCCACTTTTCCTGGTGATAGTTGGCGATCTCGCGCGCCAGCCGCAGAAAGCTGCTGGGCGCGTCCAGCAGCCTCTCCGCCGTGGCGATGGCATCACGCCCCAGCGTGGTGTGCGTCTTCATGATTTCGAATTCTTCCGGCGTCAGCTTGCCCGGCTTGAGCAGGATGGCATCCGGAATGCCCACCTTGCCGATGTCGTGCAGCGGCGCCGACTTGTACAGCATGTCGATGGTGTCGTCGTCCAGCACGGCGCCAAAACGCGGGAGAGACTGCAGCTGCAGCGCCAGCGCCCGCACGTAGTTCTGCGTGCGGCGGATGTGGTTGCCGGTTTCGTGGTCGCGGGTTTCGGCCAGCGACGCCAATGCCATGATGGTGACATCCTGGATCACCTGTACTTCCCGGGTGCGGATGTCCACCTCGCGCCGCAGGAACGCCGCCTGGTCCTCCAAAAAATCCGCCGCCGCCTTCAGCTGCATGTGGGTATTCACCCGCGCCAGCACGATGGGCGGCGAGATCGGCTTGACGATGTAGTCGACCGCGCCGGCATTGAAACCGGCCTGTTCGTCGTCGTGCTCGCTCATCGCGGTCAGGAAGATCACCGGAATCCTGGCGGTGCGCGCGCTGCTCTTGAGCTGGCGGCACACGGCAAAGCCGCCGATGCCCGGCATCATCACGTCCAGCAGCACCAGATCCGGCAGCAGCTCGCCCTCCAGCAGCTGCAGTGCGCGCTCGCCGCTATTGGCCACCAGCACGCGGTAGCGGTCTTTCAGCAGGCCGTACAACAGGGTCAGGTTTTCCGGCGTGTCGTCGACAACCAACACCGTCTGCCGCGCTTGCCGCAGTGGAGAGTCGATCATGGCGCGTCCTCCTGCCAGCAAATGCCGGCCTCCGTTGCGGCCTGCTCCAGCCACTCGCGCGCGGCGGGAAAGTCGAACTGCCGCATCGCCTTGTCGAAAGCGGCATAACTGGCAGCAGGCAACACGGCACGCAGGCTATCGGAATGTTCCAGAAAAACGCCCAGCGCATCGCCGTCGCTGGCTGCCAGCAGGGCGGCCAGTTCACGCAGCTGCAGCGCCGTATTGTCCGGGCGCAGCTCGCCGGCATGCTCCTCCTGCGCCAGCGCGTCTTTCAGCAACGACAGCACCCGCTGCATTTGTTGGTCGAAGTCCGCCAGCAGCGGCTGATAGGCCTCGCGCTCGACGATGGCCCGCTGCAGGCTGGCCGCCACCACCTGCAGGCGCAGGAAGCCCAGGGTACCGGCCAGCCCCTTGAGACTGTGCACCACCCGCACCGCCGTCTCGTAGTCGGCGGCGGCCAGCGCGGAGGCGATCCGCCTGGCCGCGTCGCCCTCTTCCGCCACGAATTGGCGCAGCAGGTGCAGGTACAGGCTGCGGTTGCCGGCCACGCTGGCCAGGCCGGCACTCTGGCTGAGCAGTGCCGCAGGAATAGCAGCGGCGGTAGCCGATACAGCGGGCGGGGTCGCCTCGGCAGCGGCCGGCCCCGACGATAGCCAGCGCAGCAGTGTTTCGAACATCAGGTACGGGTCTACCGGTTTGAGGATGCGATCGACCATCCCGGCCGCCATACAATTATCGTATTCGGTCGCCTGCACATCCGCGGTCAGCGCGATGATGGGCAACTCCAGCAGGCGCGGGTCACCACGGATCAGCCGCGTGGCCTCGATACCGTCCAGCACCGGCATCTGTACGTCCATCAGCACCAGCTGGTAGTGATCCGCCGCCTGCTCTGCCAGGCGGATCACCGCATCGCGGCCATTGTCCACCACCTCGACCATGGCGCCAGCCGCCTGCAACAGCTCCACCGTCAGCTGCTGGTTGATCTTGTTGTCCTCGGCCAGCAGCACGCGCACCCCGTCCAGGCATGGCAAGGCCAGCATCTGGCGTGCGGTATCGCTCTCGCGCTGCACGCCGAACAGGCCCAGCATCACGTCCAGCAGCGACGACTGGCTCACCGGCTTGACCAGGAAGGCCTCCACGCCGGCCGTCTCCGCCGCGGCGCGCACGTCGTCACGGCCGAAAGCGGTGACCATGATGATCCTGGCGCCATTCAGCGCCCGGATACGGCGGGCGGTCTCGACACCGTCCATCACCGGCATCATCCAGTCCACGAACACGATGTCAAAAGGATGGTCCATGCTGGCCTGGCGATAGATATCCAGCGCCTCGCGCCCGGAAGCGCAGGTGCTGACGGCAAAACCCAGTCCGCGCAACTGCTCGGACAGGATGTCGCGCGCCGAGGCATTGTCGTCAATGACCAGCACGCGCAGCCCGCTTGCCAGATCGGACAAGGACTTGCCACGGGTATCGACCGCACTGGACACCCCCAGCCAGGCACTGAACAGGAAACTGCTGCCACAGCCGGGCGCCGACTCCACCTGGATCGCACCGCCCATCAGCTCCACCAGCCGCTTGGCAATCGCCAAGCCCAGCCCGGTGCCGCCAAACCGGCGCGTGGTGGAGCCATCGGCCTGACTAAAGGCCCGGAACAGTCGCGCCTGCTGCGCCTCATCCATGCCGATGCCGCTATCGGTCACACCGATGCGCAGCTTTACCTTGTCGCCCACCTGCTCCAGCAACTGGATGCTCACGGTCACCTGCCCCTGTTCGGTGAACTTGATGGCATTGCCCACCAGATTGGTCAGCACCTGCCCCAGGCGCAGCGGATCGCCCACCAGGTTCTGCGGCACGGCCGGGCTGCATTCGAACAGCAGCTCCAGCCCCTTGTCCGCCGCCTTCTGCCCGACCAGCGACGACACATTTTCCAGCACCTCGTCCAGCCGGAAACTCACCGTCTCCAGTTCGATGCGGTCAGCCTCCACCTTGGAGAAGTCCAGAATGTCGTTGATGATGCCCAGCAGCGAGGTGCCGGCATTGTGGATCTTGCTGACATAGTCGCGCTGGCGCTGGCTCAGCTCGGTTTTCAGCGCGAGGTAGGACATGCCGATGATGGCGTTCATCGGCGTGCGGATCTCGTGGCTCATGTTCGCCAGGAACATGGACTTGGCGCTGGTGGCTTGCTCGGCCTCGTGTTTGGCCGCGCGCAGTGCGGCGGCGCTCTGCGCCAGCCGGGTGTACAGCAGGCCGTTTTCCAGCAGCAGCACGATCAGCACAAAGCTGGCCGCCAGCAACCCGTAGATGCGGCCAGCGTAGAAGCCGAGGTCGAAACGGCCGCCATTCAGCACCGCGGACAAGGCGATATCGCACAACCAGGCGAACATCACCACGCTCAGCCACAAGTCCAGCGTCGTACGCAGCCGGTCGCGCAGCAGCAGCACAAACGCCAGCAGACTGAGCCCCCACACGCTGAACACCACCCCGCGCATGACTGGCGTGTAGCGGTTGCCCTGCATGATGGGCGGCAGATAGGCATGTCCCAGCGTGACCACCAGCAACAAGGCCAGCGTGGCCAGTGCGGCCAACATGCAGCACAGCAGGATGGCGTAGCCAGGGTGCCAGCGTGGTGGCAGTTCCAGCTTTCGCCGCGCCAGCATGGTGTAGACCATCACCAGCAGCGGAAAGCCGCCATGCCAGAACATGTACAGCCAGGCCGTGGTCTGCGGCCCGGCACCCAGTAGCCCACCGGGGGAGAACAGGCCGGGAAAGCTCAGCGCATGCACCACCGCCATAAAGGCGGTGAACAGGTAGCCGGTGGCCAGCGTCAGCAGGGCCAGCGAGCGCAGGATATAGAACTGGCCGAACAGCAGGATCGCGGTAATCAGGTCGTTCAGTACCAGCGCCGACTGATAGGCCGGGATGAACGCCCATACCTTGGCCTGCGGTTGCTTGGCAAACGGCACCAGCGCAGCGAACAGCAGCGCGGAGATGACGATCACCGCCAGCATCAGCCGCTGCTGTTTCTGCGAGGGGGCAGAGGTGGACAGAAAGGCGAACCCTTCGTACTGCAATGAGGCTGATTGCGGCATGGTTCGGGCAACTCGCTATGGATCACATCAGAACGCGGGAGACACCCTTTTCTATGTAGCACAACTGGCGAAATAGTCATTCGACATTTATTGATACTGTCGCACTTTCAGGCAGCACATGACAAATAGCACGTTGGCCGCAAGCCACAGTCAGGAGATTGAGCACCGCACAGTAAAGCGTTGAGCCGGCAGGCGAGCCGACTCGATGCAACATCGCCAACACACACCAGGCAGGCAGCGGTGCTGTGGTGCGCCGCGCGGGCATCACCCTCGGCAGTCGAGAGCAGTCCGTCACGACGGAAAATGACGGACACCGGGCTGCGCCGCCATGCCGCCAGCGCGCCCGGGCAAGGCTGTCCGGCAGGCGCCGGTGGGCTAGCCCGGTTTCAGCTCGAGACGCTGGCGCAGGGTCGGTGCCAGTATCTTCAGCACCTGTACCGGCAGGGCGCTGGTGAAGCGGTAATCGCCCGCCTGCGGCCCCGCCACATAGGCAATCAGCGTGCCGAAGTAGCGGTCGCCGATATAGAACGCGAAGGCACCGGCGCGGCTGACCACCCGCTCAGAGAGCAGCGCCCCGCCTCTGGCAAACACCTTGAAACGGTGATCGCCGGTGCCGGTCTTGCCACCGACCGGGATGCGGGTACCGTCTGCCAGGTCGAAGGCGCCGGCCACACGGCGCGCGGTGCCCAGCTCCACCACCTCGGCCAGCGCCCGGCGCACCACCTGTGCCACCTCGGCCGGCAACACGCGCTCGCCTTTGGCCGGCGTCTGGGTCAGGCTGGTTTCGTACGGGGTGCCGGCGGCAAAGTGCAGCTTGTCGAGGTAGACCGTCGGCAGGCGCACGCCGTCATTGGACAGGATACCCATCAGTTCCGCCAGCGACGCCGGGCGGTCGGCGGAGGCACCCAGCGCGGTGGCGTAGGATGGCACCAGCGCGTCAAACGGATAGCCCAGCCGTTTCCAGCCCTTGTGGATCTGCTTGAAGGCGTCGATTTCCTTGATGGCCCTGATCCGCGACGCCTGCCCTGCCCGGTTCTTGCTGTTGAGCAGCCACTGGTAAACCTCTTGCCGCTGCTGGGTGCTGGCGCGGACCAGCTCGCTCCAGTCGGCGTCCGGATGCTGGTGCAGGTAAGCCACCAGCCACAGTTCGAGCGGGTGCACGCCGGCCAGATAGCCGCGGTCGTTCAGGTTGAAGCGTTGCGGGCCGAGCTCGTCGTACAGCCTGGCCAGCGTCTTGGCGTCCGGCTGCTGCCGCACGTCGAGGTGCCGGGCCAGGAACGCGGTGAACGCATCCAGCCCGGCCTCGGGGCGGATACTGCGGAAAATGACCGCCAGTTTCTTAGGGCTTTGCCGAGCCCGCGCCACCAGCAGGGCGTCGATTTCCTCCGCGCTCTTGTGGCGGTACTTGTTGTAGAAACCGGCAAGGAAGGTGCGCCCTTCGCGATCGGCAAAACGCTGCAGGTATTCGCGGCGCGTGGTGTCGTCGTCCTCGTCCGCGGTTTCGCCGCTGGCCGCCGCCGGCTGCATGTAGTAACGCGCGATGTCGCGCATCAGCCGGATGTAGACCAGATTGACGGAGCGGCGGGTGGCTTCGCGCACGGTGAGTGTCTTGCTGTCGTCATTTTCGTCGAAGTTGTTGAAGGTGTGCAGCCCGCCGGCGGTGAAGAAGCTCTCGCCGGGGCTGGCGGAATAGGTGCGCTCCAGCGCCGCCTCCAGCATGGCGGTCAGGCTGCTGTCCGTCGCCTGCACCAGATAGTCGATCGCCCAGCGGCGCAGCACGGATTCGCTGGCACTGGGCCTGATGGCGGCCAGCTGCTCGCTGCCCAGCGCCGCGTATTGCTGGTGCAGTTCGTGGACCACCATCAGGTAGCTGACCAGCGTGCGCAGCTTGGCGGTGGAGCCGAGATCCAGCTTGGCGCCTTCATTGATGTCGAACGGCTGCGCGAAGTTGTCGGCCTGCACCCGCACCTTGTTGCCGGTGGGCGTGCGCTCGATCAGGGTGAAGCTGTAGGTCACCCCCTGCGGCGAGCCCTGTTGCAGCAGGTACTCGTTGTTAAGGTTGGCCGCACGCGCGTACTCCGGATCGCGCAGCCTGAGCAGCTCGGCGGTGACCTGCTGCTGCAGCGTCAGGTCCAGCGTGCTGCTGGCGGCCAGATCCAGCCGGTCCAGATCGTACATGCGCCGCACACCCAGCAAGCCGGCCAGCTTGATGCGCACCGCATTGACGCCCTTCTGCGCGACCACCGCCACCACCGGCAGCCGCACCCGTTCGCGCTGCTGCCGCAGCGACACCCGCAACGCCGCGTCACGCAGCGCCGGGGGAATCAGCTTGTCCCTTGCCATCATGCGCAGGTAGGCGTCGGTCATCGCCTCCAGCACCTTCATGTCGCCGTTCAGGAAAATGGAGGGGCTGCGCTGTGCGATCATCAGGCTCAGCGCTTCCTTGAATACCACCGCACGCTCCGCCACCGGCACGCTGGCGCCGGTCAGCGCTCGGTTGACCTGCGCAAAATCGCGCCCGTACCACGCCCACATGCCGTCACCGATGCCGGACACTTCGCCGAAACCGGCGCGCGCCGCCAGCGGCACCGTGTTCAGGTATTTGACCACCAGCCGGCGGCGGGCGGCGGTGGTGTCCTCGCCATCAAGATAGGCGCGCACCGAGGCCGACAGCATCTGGCGCAGTTTTTCCTGATCCGAGCTGGTGCGCCCGGCCGGCGAATGGCGGTATTTCTCGATCTGGGTGGCCAGCGTGCTGGCGCCGGCGGCGCGGTAGCCGGAATCAAACAGGTGCAACGCCTTGTCGACCAGCGCCTTGCTGAAGCGCGACCAGTCCACCGCCGGATTGCGCTGCGGGCTGTCCTTCTCCAGTAGCGTCCGGTTCTCGATATACAGCAGGCCGCCGACCAGCAAGGACGGCAAGGCGTTGAAATCCGCGTACACGCGCTGCGGCGTGCGCGACTGATAGATGGTCTGGCCGTAGCCGTCCGTCAGGGTGAGGCCGGTCTGGTCCTTCTCGTGATACGGCAGGAACAGGCCCAGCGGCAGAAGCGGCGCCGTCACGCCGTGATCGGCCAGCGCCAGCATGCCGTCGGACAGCTCGGCCTGGCTGGCGATGGCGTAGCCGCGTGCCTGCAACCGTTGCAGATAGCCGGGCATCGCGGTATAGCCCAGGCGTTGGTCGTAGGGGCCGCCGCTCGTCGGAAAGCGGATGGCCTGACTCGGCCCCGCCTTGACCTGAAAGCTGGCATCCCGCGCCGCATCGCTGAAAAAGCGCGCCTGCTGCCGCGAGTGCTGCAGCTCGTCCAGCAGCAGATACAGCAGTCCGCCAATCAGCAGCAGCAACAGGATGCCGACAGACCACAGCGCATAACGACAGCCGCGGCCGTTACCCTTTTTGAGTTGGATGTCTGAATTATCCATGGCGTCGCTTCACCAGCGAGAATGTCGAGCAGTATGTTTTATTCAAGCAATGCGACTGTGGCGGCCACCGCCGGCGCACTGCCGCTGGCGGGGCAAAACGGCGGCCCCTGTGTCCGGAGCTTAGCAGTACAGCGGCGCTGCTTGCCGATTAAATCGCCGCTTGCCCGCCATGGCGCCGTAATTAAAACGGCGTGCAAGGCGCTTTCCCTTAAAAGCATAGCTGTCGCCGCCACGCTCTGCCGTGTATCCAGTTGCCGTAGCGCTCATCCAGCCGGCGATGCCGCACTTTCCGGCTCGTCGCAGGCCAGTGCAGGAAAAAGGCTAGCGCTGCGGCCAGGGCAGTGTCCACGGCGGCTGTTGCTGCAGGTAGTCGGCCAGCGCCGGCAGCGCGAACTCGCTGCCCTGCGTCGGCGGGCAGACGAAACGCAGCGGCTCGCCATCCAGCGCCAGCGCCAGTGCATAGGCGTGCAGATAGGTGCGGTCGGCGGCGCTGCCGCCATACAGTGCGTCGCCGAGGATGGGCGCGCCCAGCGACTTCATCGCCACCCGCAGCTGGTGGGTCTTGCCGGTGCGCGGCCGCAGCAGGAACAGACGCCGCCCCGGCGCCAGCGAGTGACTGAAGAACTGCGTCACCGCCGGATTGAGCTGGCTCTGGCACAGCTTCCACGCGCCACCACGGCCCTTTTCCATGTCGCCGCGGATCAGGCCCTGTTTTTTCGCCGGTTTGGCATCGGACAGCGCCAGGTAGTATTTCTCCACCTCGCGCCCGGCAAAGGCGGCGCCAAGGTTGGCCGCAACCTGCTGGCTGCGCGCGATCAGCAGCAGGCCGGAGGTAACGCGGTCGAGGCGGTGCACCGGCCACAGCGCGTCATCGCCGAGACCGGCACGCAACGCGCTCATCAGCCCGGCCTCCTCGCCGTCGGCGTGGAAGCTGACGCCAGGATGCTTGGCGATCACGTAAAAACGCGGATCGGTGTGCAGCAGATCAAACATGGCTCTCGCTCGTGGCTGGTGCGCGCGTCACAGCACGCGCAATTCGGCATCGGGCAGCGGCTTGCGCAGAAAGGCCGCCAGCAGCTTGTAGGTATCGGCATCGAAGGTCGGCGTGCCCTGCGGCACGGCCGCTTCCTCGCTGCGCGAGCCGAGATAGCACCAGCGCTCGAACAGGTGTTCCTGCCACTGGCCGGACACCGGATCGGTCTCGCGCACCGCCACCGCGCCGGGATAGGGCCAGCTTTGCAGCTTCAGCCGCGCCAGCGCCTGCTGCAGGCGCTGGTTGTGGCTGGCCGCGTCCTCGCGCCCGATGCAGGCACCCTTGCAGCGGCCCAGCGCAAAGGCGGAGCAGGCGCCCTTGCGCGCGCCGCGCTTTTCCAGCGCCAGGCAGGTCTGGCACAGGCCGTTGCCGGCGCACAGTTCCGCCAGCGCCTTCCTGGCTTCCTTCTGGCTGCGGAACAGGCCGTATAGCGTATCCAGCCGCGAGAAGTCGACCTCGCTGGCCAGCACGATGCGCGGTGTCAGGAAGCCGCTGTCCAGCGGCGTCAGCTGCAGCGAGCACAGCTCCTGCGACAGGCGGCCGCGCAGGTTGTGCAGCGGCTGCAAGGCGCGGATCAGCTGCAATTCCTGCAGTTGCGCACCGAAGTCGCCGACCGTCTCCCGCCACTCGATGCGCTTGATCGGCTCTCCGATACGCACGTCCTTGTGCGGGCGTGGCTCGGCGCCGAAGTGCGCCAGCACGCGGCGGCGCAGGTTGTCGCTGCGGCCAACATACAGCGCCTGGCCGTCCTCGCCGTAGAAGGAATACACCCCCGGCACGTCTGGCAGCTGCTCCATCACCTCCGGGTCCAGCCCCGGCGGCGCGGCCGGTGCCGCCATCAGCAGCGCGGCCTGCGCCTCGACCTCGGCCTGGCCGTGCTCGGCGATCGCCTGCTGCAGGAACTGGTACAGCGCGTCGGCATCGGCCAGCGCGCGGTGGCGCTCAGCCTGCACGATGCCGTGGCGCGCGATGATGCTGTCCAGGCTGTGCTTGAAGTGCTGCGGATACAGCAGCCGCGACAGCTTGACGGTGCACAGCACCTCGCTGCGGAACGGCAGGTTGAGGCGCTTGAATTCGTTCTTCAGGAAACCATAGTCGAAGCGCACGTTGTGCGCGATCAGCAGCCGGCCGCGCAGCTTGTCCAGCAGTTGGGCGGCGATGTCGGCGAATGGCGGCGCATCGGCGACCATCGCGTCGCTGATGCCGGTGATCTGCTCGATGAAGGGCGGGATCGGCTGCCCGGGATTGACCAGCATGTCGAAGCGCTCGACGCGCTCGCCGTCAATCAGGATGACGCCGACCTCGGTCACCCGGTCGCGGCTGATGTGGCCGCCGGTGGTCTCCAGGTCGACAATGGCACAAGGCCGCTCAAACAGCATGCTTACCCCTGACTCCAGTTAATCGTTCCTTCACGCCGCCGCATGGCAATGGCGTTGCGGCCAACCTTGGCCGCATCACGCGCCCGGGCGCAGCGCCTGATAGATGCGCAGCGCCACCCAGGCGTCGTTGGCGGCGTACACCTGCTGCGCTTCGCTCAGCACCTTCGCCCCCCAGTTGGAGGTGGACAGTTTTTTCGACTTGCGGAAATACTGGCCGAACACCCGCGCCACCGCCTGCACCGCGCCGACGGTGATGGTCGGCGAATCGCTCTGGAACAGGCTGCCGACATCCAGCAGCGACTTGCACTCGATGCCGAAGCGGTCGCGCAGGTGGCGCTTGTCGGAGCGCAGGTCAAAGCCGACCACCAGCACCTCGCCGCTGGCCAAGAGCGCGCCCAGCGCCGCCAGCACCTCGGCATCGGACACCGGGAACAGGTAGGCGTGCTCGCTGGTGGCCAGCTGGATCAGGTGCGGGCCGGTGGCCTCTTCGCCCTTGCGGAAGGTTGGCCGCGACTCGGTATCGAAGCCGGCCACCCGCGCCGCGCGCAGCGCCGCGAGCGCCCCCGGCAAGGCGGCGCGATCCACCACCGTGATCTGCGCCGGCCCCAGCGCCGGGAACAGCGGCAGGGTCTTGATCTCGTCTCGGGACAACTGTCTGGTCTGGCTCATGCGCCTCATTTCCTCGGGTTTCGGTTTAGCGTCCGTTCAGAACGGTGCCGCCAGCTGCCACTGCAGCAACGCATCGCTATGTGGATGACGCAGCGCCAGCGACTGCGCGTGCAGCATCAGCCGCGGCGCGGCACGGCCGCCGTACAGCGCGTCGCCGACGATCGGACAGCCCAGCGCCAGCATGTGTATCCGCAGCTGGTGGGTACGGCCGGTCACCGGCGTCAGCAGCACGCGGCTGCCGTCGGCCTGCTGCTGCAACAGCCGGTACTCGGTCAGAGCCGGCTTGCCGGCGGCATCTACCTTCTGCCGCGGCCGCCGCAGCCAGTCGCTCATCAGCGGCAGCGCCACGCTACCGGCCTCGTCCGGCAGTTGGCCGTCCAGCAGCGCGACGTATTGTTTGCTCACCTCACGGCTGGCAAAGGCCTGGCCCAGCGCGCGCTGCACCGCCAGGCTGCGCGCCAGCACCATCAGCCCGGAGGTCGCCATGTCCAGGCGATGCACCACCAGCGCGTCCGGATACTGCTGCTGCACGCGGTGAATCAGGCAGTCCTGCATCGCCGGCAGCCGCCCCGGCACCGCCAGCAGCCCGGCCGGCTTGGCCACCACCAGCAGCGCCTCGTCGGCGTGCAGTACCGCGACCGCCTCTTGCGGCGGCGTGTAATCATCCAGCGTATGCATGCTTGATTGTGGCGACAACGTCATCATCTATTCTGTTCGCTGACCGCTTGCGGCCAACCTTTGCGCGTAACCATACCGGTCGTGCGCCACAAGGCACACGACACCATCAGGGGAAACCATGTCCGAACAATTCAATCTCGACGCCTACCAGCGCACGCTGGACACCCGAGTGCTGCAGCACGACGCCCACGGCCTGGTGCTGGCCGACACCCTGTGCTACCCGCTGGGCGGTGGCCAGCCCGGCGACCGCGCCACGCTGACGCTGGCCGACGGCCGCAGCCTGACCGTCCACGACACCCGCCGCGACAAGGAAAGCCGCCGCATCGTGCACCAGCTCGACGCCGATGCGCCGCTGCTGGCGCCAGGCACGCCGCTGACGCTGACGCTGGACTGGGAGCGCCGCTACCGCCACATGCGGGTGCACACCTGCCTGCACCTGCTGTCGGTGGTGATCAAGGCCGGCGTCACCGGCGGCAACCTCACCGCCGAGGGCGGCCGCCTCGACTTCGACCTGCCGGAAGGCATGCAGCTGGAGCCGCAGGCCATCGAACAGGCGCTCAACGAGCTGATCGCGCGCGATCTGCCGGTCGGCGTCAAGATGACCAGCGGCGCCGCGCTGCAGGCGCAACCCGAGCTGATCAAGACCATGTCGGTGACGCCGCCGCTGCACCTGCCGGAAATCCGCCTGATCGAGATCGACGGCGTCGACCTGCAACCCTGTGGCGGCACCCACGTCGCCCGCACCGGCGAAATCGGCCGCGTGCTGGTGAAGAAGATCGAGAGCAAGGGCGCTCGCAACAAGCGGGTGGTGATCACCCTCGCAGGCTAGGCGCGCCGGAAAAACAAACCCGCGCAATACAGCTTGCGCGGGTGGGGGCGGAACCGCGGCGCTTAGCGCTCCTGGTTCACCTTGTAACGCGGCGGCAACAGCAGCGCCGGCACTTCACGCTGCCGTTGCGGCAGGATGCGGCCGCCGATCTCGCCGACGCGCGCCACTTTCAGGCCTTCCTGCGGGTCACGCTGCTCGCGGCTGCGGGTGGCCGCATCGCGCAGGTCACGCGGCGCGCGCGGCGCACGTTCAGTACGCTCCGGACGTTCGCTGCGTTCCGGGCGTTCGCTGCGCTCGGGACGCTCACTGCGCTCCGGCCGTTCGCTGCGTTCTGCCCGCTCGGCGCGCGGTTCGCGTGCTGGCCGCGCGTCGCTGCGCTCGCGCCCGGCGTTGCGGCTGCCAAAGCCGCTGTCGGCGGCGGACGACGCATCGCGGCGCTCGAAACCGTTGACGGTCTGCGGCGGCAGCGTCTGCCGGGTCAGTTTCTCGATGGCTTCGTGCTGCTTGACCTCGTCCGGCGACATCAGCGAAATCGCCACCCCGGAGGCGCCGGCACGGCCGGTACGACCGATACGGTGCACGTAGTCTTCCGGCGAGTTCGGCATTTCGTAGTTGACAACGAACGGCAGCTCGGAGATGTCGAGACCGCGCGCCGCCACGTCGGTGGCCACCAGCACCTTCACCTCGCCGCTCTTGAAGCTGTTCAGCGTTTCCAGGCGTGCGCTCTGCGCCTTGTCGCCGTGGATCGCCTCGGCGGCGTGGCCGTCACGCTTCAGGTCGCGCGACAGCTGGTCGGCGGAAATCTTGGTCTTGCAGAACACGATCACCTGGCTCATCTCGCGTTCGCGGATCAGGTGCGACAGCAGCGCGCGCTTGCGGCCGCTGTCGACGGCATACACCAGCTGCTCGACCTGGGCGTTGGTGGAGTTCTGGCGCGCCACCTCCACCGTTTGCGGGTCGTGCATGAAATCTGCGGCCAACCTTTTGATTTCCGGCGCGAAGGTGGCGGAGAACAGCAGGGTCTGGCGCTGCTTGGGCAACAGCGACATGATCTTGCGGATGTCCTGGATAAAGCCCATGTCCAGCATGCGGTCGGCCTCGTCCAGCACCAGCACGTCGACCTTGTTCAGCTGGATGGTTTTCTGCTGGATGTGGTCGAGCAGGCGGCCCGGGGTGGCGATCACGATTTCGATACCGCGACGCAGGTCCGCCGTCTGCGGATCCATGTTCACGCCACCGTAGATGGTGGTGCAGCGCAGCGGCAGGTGTTTGGTGTAGGCCTTGGCGTTGACGCCGATCTGGTCGGCCAGCTCGCGCGTCGGGGACAGGATCAGTGCGCGCACCGGGTGCATCGCCGGCGACACGCTGGGATTGGCAAATTTTTTCAGACGCTCCAGGATCGGCAGCAGGAAGGCCGCCGTCTTGCCGGTACCCGTCTGCGCCGCGGCCAACAGGTCCCGTCCGGACAATACCAGCGGAATCGCCTTGGCCTGGATCGGGGTGGCTTCGCTGTACCCCAGTTCATCTACGGCCCGCAGGATTTCGGGCGATAGACCCAGTTCGGCAAAAGACATGTCGGGAACTCCATCAGGGCTGGCGCTGTGCTGCGCCCCGGCCCCTGTTCAATAATCAATTAAAAAGCGAAGCGCCGCCAACACTGGCGGCGCAGCAACAGGCTGTGTTCAGCCAAAGAATGAGATCACGCTGATCAGCAATACCACGAACAGCCACAACAGCACGGTACGCCATACCAGGCCGACGGCGCTTTTCAGGTAGTTGGGATCGGCATCGTCGCCGACACCCAGTTCCGGGCGGTATTTCACGGTGTAGTCCTGGCGCAGCGGATCGCCGAGCTTGACGCCCAGTGCGCCGGCCGCCGAGGCCAGCAGGATGCCGGTCGCGTAGTTGCCCCAGGTCTTGGCCTGCGAGCGCCAGCAGTACACCGCGTCCTCGAAGTCGCCCATCACCGCAAAGCTGGCCGCGGTCAGGCGCACCGGAATCCAGTCCAGCCATTCACCGGCACGGCGCGAGAAACGGCCGAACAGGTCGTCGTCGCGGGCGCCCCACTTCTGCGCCAGCATCTGCGTGGCACGGTACAGCACGGCACCGGCCGGACCGGGCAGCAGCACGAACCAGAACATGGTACCGAACACGTGGCGGTAGCTGTCCAGCACGCCCTGCTCGATGGCCAGCCGCGAGACTTCCTCGATCGACAGCTCGGAGGTTGGCTGGTTGGTCCAGCGTGCCAGTTCCTTGCGTGCGTCAAAATCCCGCCCCTCGCCCAGTGCCAGCGCGATTTCGGAAAACGAGCCCGAGAAATGACGGAAGCCCATGGTCAGGTACAGCACCAGGATGTTCCACAGCAGGGCAAACAGCGGGCTGGCCTGGTACAGCGCGTAGTACACCGCCATCACCACCGCCACGACCGGCAGCACCGCCACCACCCAGGCCAGTACGCCGTGCCGGTTGTAGCCGGCATTCAGCGTGCGTTCCAGATGGTTGGCGTAACGGGTAAACACGCGCCATACCCGGTTGCGGTTACCCAGGGGGCGCAATTGTTCCAGAGCCAGTGCAACGATAAGGGAGATCAGGGTCATGAATTAACGCAGACGCAAGAGATGAACTCGCGAGGGAAGATAACACAAAAACAACAATCGCTGTCAGGCAGAACCCAGACGGCGCGACGCGGCCAGCGTGGCGGCGAAGTTGCCGTCGCGGCCGTAACCGTCGATGGCCTTGGCTTCCTCGCGCAGCGCGGTCAGCGCCTCGGTGGCAAAGGTCATCCGTTCCGCCGCCATCGCGGCATTGCTGTCGTTCAGCGCCTGCACCTTGGCCAGCTCGTGCTCCAGCGCCATCCAGGCTTGCTGCAGCGCCGGCTCGGCGGCGGACAACCACGAGAGGAAGGCGGTCTTGCCGTCCAGCTGGTGCGCGGCCAGCAGCGCAAGACGCTGCGCCTTGCTGTCCTGCAGCAGCTGCAGTTGCTGCTGCTTGCTGACGGCACAGGCATCCAGTTTCAGCGCGTCAAAACGCACGATCGCGCGCTGCTCTTCTTCCAGCAGCGACAATAGCGCATGCAGTGCCGCCGTTTCCTGCTGGCACTGCTGTAGGAACAGTTCGCTTGGCATCACGCGTTTCCGCTATCAGCCGGCCAGCAACTCGCGCGTGCTGGCGATCAGGCTGTCGGCAATGGCTTCCGGATTGATCTTGAATTCGCCGGCGGCAATGGCAGCCTTGATGGCGGCAACCTTGTCCGCATCGAAAGCCTCGGCCGCTTGCGCCGCCTTGGCAAGTCCCTGCGAGCTGATGGCGACGCTTTCGCTACGCGATGTGGCGCCTGACGCCGTGGTGGCCACGTCTTCCTTCTTGGCAGCACGTACCGGCGCGCCATAAGCCGCCGCTACCTTGCCCGAATTGTCGATTTTCATATGTCACCCGCCCGACAAAAAGTTTTGTAATCTGAAGTCATTATCGCCTGAAAATGCAAAAACTTGACTATTTTTTCAGGGCGCCGCGACCAGCACGCTCAGATCTTCCTGCACCACACCCGAGATCACCTTGCCGGACGGTACCCGCACATTCAGCCGTTCGCCGACGGCGGCATTGCCCAGCGCCACCGCATCACTGCCGATGGCGAAGCCGTTGCCCTGCACCAGCACCCGCACCGGCTGGTTGGTCTTGATCACCAGCGGCAGGCGTAGCTGGCTTTCGCGCAGCAGGCTGCCGGCCGGCAAGGTGCTGCGCAGCGCCTTGCCCACGATCAGCGCCGGATCGCGCACCGCCTGCAGCGCCAGTGCGCGGTTGCTGACCGGCATCAGCTTGATGTCGCCTAGCTGCAGCACCTCGCCAGCGCGCAACTGCCGGGTGGTGACGTAGCCGACGCTGAGCTGGCTGGCGGTCACCGGTAGCAGGATGCGCCAGCCCTGCCCGGCACAGGCCAGCTCCAGCGCCGTGAACGGCGGCTTCTGGCCGCCGGGCCAACCGGCCGTCGGCGGCTGCGCACAGGCGGGCAGCCGCAAACGCGGATCGGCCTTGCCGGCCTGGTAACGGAAGCCGTCACTGCCAGCCTCGGCCTCGGCAAACGCCGTTGCCACCTGCTCCAGCTGGCGCAGATCCTGCACTCCGGCGGCGCTGGCAAACAGGCTGAGCAGCAGCAGGCCGTACAACAATGGATTTCGCATCATCCGCCCATTGTACCCGCGCCACCCGAGCATGCAAAAACGATTGCCGGCTAGCCCGTTGTCTGCGCGGCTGAGAGCAGCGGCGCGCACCGGGCAACAAAAAGCCCCCGCCTTATGGCGGGGGCCGGATGCTTCGGGCGCAGCCGGACTCAGGCCAGCGTCTGCTCGATATAGGCCTTCACCGCCGCGGCGTCGGCATCGAATACCGTCACCCGTTGCGGCAGGTCTTCCAGACCGTCAAAGCCGTCCGGACGTGGCGCGTCGCGCCCCAACGCCTCGCGGATGGTGTCGGCGAACTTGGCCGGCAGCGCCGTTTCCAGGCAAACGACGGTTTCGCCCGGCAGGCGCACTTCACGTGCCACCTTGATGCCGTCGGCGGTGTGGGTATCCACCACCACGCCGTCCTCGGCATCGACGGCGCGGATGGTCGCCAGTCGGTCGGCGTGTGTGCTCTTGCCGGACACGAAGCCGAACTGCTCGCGCACCGCGCGAAGGTTGGCCGCAAGATCGAAACCGTTGCCGCTGTCCACCTGCGCCCACAGCGCCTTGACCTGCGCGCCGTCACGGCCGACCAGATCGAAAATGAAACGCTCGAAGTTGGACGCCTTGGAGATGTCCATCGACGGGCTGGAGGTGACCCAGGTGTTGGCGGTGCCGCGCGGCGCGTACTTGCCGCTGCCGAAGAACTCGTCCAGCACGTCGTTCTCGTTGGTGGCCACGATCAGGCGCTGTACCGGCAGCCCCATCTGTCGCGCGATGTGACCGGCGCAGACGTTGCCGAAGTTGCCGGACGGCACGCAGAAGCTGACCTGTTCGTCGTTGCTGGCGGTAGCGTTGAAGTAGCCCTTGAAGTAGTACACCACCTGCGCCACGATGCGCGCCCAGTTGATGGAGTTGACGGTACCGACCTTGTACTTGGCCTTGAAGGCATGATCGTTCTGCACCGCCTTCACGATGTCCTGGCAGTCGTCGAACATGCCGCGGATGGCGATATTGTGGATGTTGGCATCCTGCAGGCTGTACATCTGTGCGCGCTGGAACGGGCTCATCAGGCCGTCCGGGCTGAGCATGAACACGTTGATGTTCTGCTTGCCGCGCATCGCGTACTCGGCGGCGGAGCCGGTATCGCCGGAGGTGGCGCCGAGGATGTTGAGCTGCTCGCCCTTTTTCGCCAGCACGTACTCGAACAGGTTGCCGAGGAACTGCATCGCCATGTCCTTGAACGCCAGCGTCGGGCCGTTGGACAGTTCCAGGATCACCAAGCCGTCGTGCAGACGCTTCACCGGGGTGATCTCGGCCGAGCCATACACCTTGGCGGTGTAGGTACGGTCGAGGATGTCCTTGAGGTCGGCGGCCGGAATGTCGGTGGCGAACAGGCTGATGATCTCGAAGGCGAGGTCGGCGTAGGACAGACCACGCCAGGCGTCCAGCTGTGCGCGGCTGATCTGCGGATAGCTTTCCGGCAGTGCCAGACCGCCGTCCGGGGCCAGCCCCATCAGGATGGTGTCGGAGAATTCAAGCGGCGCCATGCCGCCACGGGTGCTGATGTATCGCATGTTGTTTATTTAACCAGTTGATCCAGACATTGCAGTCCGACATTGAGCAGGCGCCGTTTCCACACCGGATCCTGCGCCACGCCCTTGCCCTTGCTGACTGCATCCAGCAATTCGTCGTCGCTGAGGCCGCTGACGATGCGCTCGCCGGCGCAACCGCAGTAAGCGCTGGCCGCCGCCGGGCTGCTGAGCAGGCTTTTCAGCAGCGGCTCCTGTCCGGCCTTGGCCAGACAGGCAGTGGTCAGCAGCTGTATCACCGGCTGGCGCGGGATCGCGCCAGCGCTGCCACTGGCACCGTTGCCGGCACAAGCCAGCGCCGGCAGCAACAACAGCAGCCAGCCACACTTAGCCATTCAGCTCTTCCATGCGCAGGCGCACCACCTTGCCGGCGACGCTGTCCAGCGCCTCGATGGCGGCGATCGCCTTGTTGGCCGACTTTTCCACCACGCGGTGGGTCAGGATCACGATCTCGGCGGAACCGTCGGTGGCGGAGCCCTTCTGGATCAGCGCTTCGATCGAGATGTTGTTCTCCGCCAGCAGGCGGGTGATGTCGGCCATCACCCCGGCGCGGTCGGCGGCCTGGATGCGCAGGTAGTAGCTGCTGACCACTTCGCCCATCGGCAGGATAGGCAGGTTCTGCAGCTGGTCCGGCTGGAACGCCAGGTGCGGCACGCGGTGTTCCGGATCGGAGGTCAACAGGCGTGCGACATCGACGATGTCGGCCACCACGGCAGAAGCAGTAGGCAGCGCACCGGCGCCCGGGCCGTTGAACAGCGCCTGGCCGATGGCGTCGCCACGCACCAGCACCGCGTTCATCACGCCGTTGACGTTGGCGATCAGCTGGTCTTCCGGGATCAGCGTCGGGTGCACGCGCAGTTCGACACCGGCGGCGGTGCGACGGGTCAGGCCCAGCAGCTTGACGCGGTAACCCAGTTCTTCCGCGTACTGGATGTCCTTGCCTTCCAGCTGGCTGATGCCTTCCAGATAACAGTTGTCGAAGTTCATCGGGATGCCGAACGCGATCGCTGCCATGATGGTCAACTTGTGACCGGCGTCGTGGCCTTCCACGTCGAAGGTCGGGTCGGCTTCAGCGTAGCCCAGCGCCTGCGCCTCTTTCAGCACGTCGCCGAAATCGGCGCCTTTTTCGCGCATTTCCGACAGGATGAAGTTGGAAGTGCCGTTGATGATGCCGGCCAGCCACTCGATGCGGTTGGCGGACAGGCCTTCACGCAGCGCCTTGATGATCGGGATGCCGCCGGCCACCGCGGCCTCGAACGCCACCATCACGCCCTTTTCCTGGGCGCGGGCGAAGATCTCGTTGCCGTGCATCGCCAGCAACTTCTTGTTGGCGGTGACCACGTGCTTGCCGTTGTCGATGGCCTTGAGCACCAGCTCCTTGGCGATGGTGTCGCCGCCGATCAGCTCGACCACGATGTCGACTTCCGGATGGTTGACCACCTGGAAGGCGTCATCGACCAGCGGCACGCCGTCGCCGACAACTTCGCGCGCGCGCGCCAGATCACGGTTGGCAGCCATGAACAGGCGGATCTCGCGTCCGGCCCGGCGGCTGATCTCTTCCGCGTTGCGCTTCAATACGGTGGCGGTACCGCCACCGACTGTCCCCACTCCCATCAGACCAATGTTGATCGGTTTCATGCTGAACTCCAAAGTGTTATTGATTTGTCCCTGGCGCAAGGCGTCCAGTGCGGCCAACCGTGGCGGGCCGTACTGGGCGTCCTGCCGCGTGCAAAAAAGGGGAGCCCGCGGCTCCCCTTTGCATCACGATCAGGCGGTACCGTGTTGTTTGCGGTAGTTTTCCAGAAAACGCGCGATACGGCCAATGGCCTCGGTCAGGTCGTCGCTATTAGGCAGGAATACCACGCGGAAGTGATCGGGGGCAACCCAGTTGAAGCCGCTGCCCTGCACCAGCAACACCCGCTCCTGCTGCAGCAGTTCCAGGATGAACTGCTGGTCGTCCTCGATCGGATACACCGCCGGGTCCAGCCGCGGGAACAGGTACAGCGCGCCCTGCGGCTTGACGCAAGTCACGCCGGGAATCGCGGTCAGCAGCTCCCAGGCCAGATCGCGCTGTCGCGCCAGGCGCCCGCCCGGCGCCACCAGATCGTCGATGCTCTGGTAGCCGCCCAGCGCGGTCTGGATCGCATACTGCGCCGGCACGTTGGCGCACAGGCGCATCGAGGCCAGCATATTGAGGCCCTCGATGTAGTCCTTGGCGTGGCGCTTTTCGCCGGCGAGGATCATCCAGCCGGCGCGGTAGCCGCAGGCGCGGTAGTTTTTCGACAGGCCGTTGAAGGTACACACCAGCAGGTCCGGCGCCAGCGAGGCAATGGAAGTGTGGGTGGCGCCGTCGTACAGCACCTTGTCGTAGATTTCGTCGGCGTAGAGGATGAGGCCGAACTCGCGGGCGACCTCGACCAGTTGCTGCAGGATGTGGTCCGGGTACAGCGCGCCGGTCGGGTTGTTGGGGTTGATCACCACCAGCGCCTTGGTGCGCGACGTGATCTTGGCGCGGATGTCGGCGATCGACGGCAGCCAGCCCTCGGCCTCGTCGCACAGGTAGTGCACCGGGCGGCCGCCGGCCAGGCTCACCGCCGCGGTCCACAGCGGATAGTCCGGCGCCGGCACCAGCACCTCGTCGCCGTTGTCGAGCAAGGCCTGCATCGCCATCACGATCAGCTCGGACACGCCGTTGCCGATGTAGATGTCTTCCATGCCGACGTTGGGAATATGCTTTTGCTGCGCGTAGTGCATGATCGCCTTGCGCGCGGCGAACAGGCCCTTGGAATCACAATAGCCGGACGCATTCTGCAAATTGGCGATCACGTCTTCGATGATCTCGTCCGGGGCGAAAAAGCCGAATGGTGCCGGATTGCCGATATTGAGCTTGATGATGCGATGACCTTCTTCTTCCATGCGCTTGGCGTGCTCAAGCACCGGGCCGCGAATGTCATAGCAGACGTTGGCAAGTTTTTGTGATTTCTGGATAGGCTGCATGGGCACTGTTACCACTGGCTGGGGGTCGGTTCACGATATGTCGCAAGCGCAATGCAGGGCATGCACCGCTTGCGGGCAAGGTATAATCCTATCCCAATACGTGGTGCACTGCACCAGCTTCTCACGCCAGGATGACATCATGAAACTTCACGAAGCCAACACCGCCGGATCCAACCTGTTCACCGCCTCCGGCGCCGGCCATGTCGAGATCAACAAGGTGCGCCACGAGGGCAGCCTGATCGTCACCGCCGACAGCATCACGCCGTGGCGCCCGGCCCGTTTCGAGGATTTCAGCGACGCCGACTTTGCCGCGGTGCTGGCCAAGCAGCCTGAACTGGTGCTGCTGGGCACCGGCAGCAAGCTGCTTTTTCCGCACCCGAAGCTGTACGCGGCGCTGACCAATGCCGGCATCGGCGTCGAGGTGATGGACACCGCCGCGCTGTGCCGTACCTATAACATCCTGCTGGCCGAAGGCCGCGGCGTGGTCGCCGCGCTGCTGCAGGACTGATGCTGGCGCTGTTCGCCAAGTGCAGCCTCGGCGCATTGGCGGTCCTGCTGATCGCGCTGCTGTCGCAGTCGCGCGCCTTTTACATTGCCGGCCTGGTGCCGCTGTTTCCCACCTTCGCGCTGATCGCGCACTACATTGTCGGCAGTGAACGCGACGCGCTGGCCTTGCGCAGCACCGCGCTGTTCGGGCTGTGGTCGCTGCTGCCCTACGCGCTGTACCTGCTGGCGGTGTACTGGCTCAGCACCCGCACCACGCTGGTGCCAACGCTGCTGCTGGCCACGCTCGCCTGGCTGCTGGCCGCCGCCCTGCTGCTGTGGGGCTGGACTCGGCTGATGAGCTGAAGCCCGCAAGCTTGGCCGCAAGCCGGCCTGCCCCCCATCACCATTGTCAGCCGGCGCGTTCGCCGCCGAAGCTCTCGTAGGCCAGCAGTGCCTCCGCAGCTGTCATCAACGACGGCCCGCCCCCCATGTACACCGCCACCTGCAGCATCTCCATGAATTGCGCACGGGTGCAGCCCAGCTCCACCAGCGCCTTGCCGTGAAAGGCGAGGCAGCCCTGGCAGCGGCCGGCGATGCCGATGGCCAGCGCGATCAGCTCCTTGGTCTTGTTGTCCAGCGCGCCATCGCTGTGCGCGCTTTTGCTCATCTGGCCGAAGCCACGCATGGTGTCCGGCATTTCCTTGCGGAATTCGGCCAGCTTGGCCGACAGCGCGGAGGTCAGTTCCTGATAGTTGTGACTCATGTTCTTCCCCTTACGATTAAATAATTTACGTTATATATTTTTGTATATTTAATTCGCAAGGTCAAGCCTGCGGCCAACGTTGGCCGCAAAAAAGCCGCCCGCAGGCGGCTTATATATAGACGGGATGGATCGTGTTACAGCCAGTCGCGCAGCAGCAGTGCGGCGAGCAGCAGCGCGATCAGCTTCAGCATGAAGTTCTGCGTTTTCTGCTCGCGCATCAGCTGGATGTAGCCCTGCACCACCAGCTCGCTACCCTTGCCCGACAGCGCCTCGTTCAGCTTGCGCGGGATCGCCGGCAGCGTGGTCGCCCACTCCGGCGCCTCGTTCTTCAGCGTGCGCAGCAGGCCGCGCCAGCCGATCTGCTCGTTCATCCACTTGGTCAGGAAGGGCTTGGCGGTATCCCACAGGTCGAGATCGGGATCGAGCTGACGGCCGAGGCCCTCGATGTTGAGCAGCGTCTTCTGCAGCAGCACCAGCTGCGGCTGGATCTCGACGTTGAAGCGACGGCTGGTCTCGAACAGGCGCAGCAGCACCAGGCCGAAGGAGATCTGCGACAGCGGCTTGTCGAAGATCGGCTCGCACACCGTGCGCACCGCCGCTTCCAGTTCCTCGGCGCGGGTGTCTTTCGGCACCCAGCCGGATTCGATGTGCGCGGTGGCGACGCGGTGGTAGTCGCGGTTGAAGAAGGCGAGGAAGTTCACCGCCAGGTAGTGCTTGTCGGATTCGGTGAGGCTGCCGACGATGCCGAAATCGAGCGCGATATAGCGGCCGTCGTCGGCGACGAAGATATTGCCGGGGTGCATGTCGGCGTGGAAGAAGCCGTGGCGGAACACCTGGGTGAAGAAGATCTCGACGCCGAAGCGGCTGAGTTTTTTCAGGTCGACGCCGGCGGCGCGCAGGCGCTCGATCTGCCCCACCGGAATGCCGTCCATCCACTCCAGCGTCAGCACCTCGCGCGCCGAGTAGTCGTAGAACACCTCCGGCACCAGCAGCATGTCGGAACCGGTGAAATTGCGGCGCAACTGGCTGGCGTTGCCGGCCTCGTGCATCAGGTCCAGCTCGTCGTGCAGGTGGCGGTCGAATTCGGCCACCACTTCCAGCGGCTTCAGTCGCTTGCCGTCCGGCAGGAAGCGCTCCACCAGACGCGCCAGCAGCCGCATCAGCGCCAGGTCCTGCTCGATCACCGGCAGGATGCCCGGACGCAGCACCTTCACCGCCACCGCTCGCCCCGGCTTGCCGTCAGTACCGTGCAGCCGCGCGCGGTGCACCTGCGCCACCGAGGCGCTGGCCACCGGCACATCGTCGAATTCGGCGTACAGCGCCGCCACCGGCTGCCCCAGATTGCGCTCGATCACCTGGTGCGAGATGGCGCCGTCAAACGCCTGCACATTGTCCTGCAGGTGGGCCAGCGCGTCGGCGTACGCCTCCGGTAACAGGTCGCGGCGGGTAGACAACACCTGGCCGAACTTGACGAAGATCGGCCCCAGCGCTTCCAGCGCCAGCCGCACCCGCTGCGGCAACGGCGCCGACAGATCGCGCGGCAGCGGCGTCAGCTGGCACAGGCGGTGGATAAAACCGACGCGCGCGCGGCCGGCAAAGAATTCGTCGAGACCGAAACGGTAAAAGGTGGCAACGATTTTGCTAAAACGGGCAATGCGCATGATGAGGGAGGTCAGTTCCGGTTGCTGGCTTGCGCCAGGGCTTCGAGATGGGCGAGGCGTTTTTCCAGCCGCTCGGCGTCGTCGCGCAGGGTATCCACCGCACGCACGAACTGCTCGACGCTGTCCTTGCGCGCCAGCAGCGGGCTTTCCTCGCGCAGGTGTTCCAGCCAGTTGTCCAGCAGGCGGCCGCCGATCTCGCCCTTGATGCCGAACAGGCCGCGGGCAAAGCCCTGCAGCCGCTGCGCAGCAATGTCGCCGACCACCCGCGACAGGTCTTCGGTGGCATCCCACTTCAGCTGGCGCACGATGCGGCCAACGTTGGCCGCCAGTTCGGTATCGCCTTCCAGCAGCACGTCGGCCAGATCCGGCGCGCGGCCGGACAGCTGCGCCAGCGCCACGCCGTGTTTCAGGCGCAGCGTGGCTTCGGCGCCGCCCTCGCACACCGCCAGCCAGCCCTCCTCGGTGACCACGCCGTGCACATCCAGCGGCGGCAGCACGATGCCGATGCGGCGCCCGGCGAACTGTGCCAGCTCGGCGCGCTGCGCCGGATGCTGGTTCAGCAGATGATTGAAAGCCGCCACGCGGATACGCATCATTAATGTCCTTTGCCCGACAAACTCAACAAGATGGTGCCGATCATGATCGCCAGCAGCCCGGCGATACGCAGCGGCGACAGGCTCTCGCCGAACAGCAGCACGCCCACCGTCGCCACCACCGCGATGCCGACCCCGCACCAGATCGCGTACACCACGCCGAGATCGAGCCTGAGCAGCACTTGCGACAGCAGCCAGAACGAGGCGATGTAGCCGAGCACCACCAGCAGCGACGGCAGCGGTTTGGTGAAACCGGCGGCTAGCTTCAGCGAACTGGTGGCGATCACCTCGGTGCCGATCGCCAGCGCCAGCATCAGCCACGGATTCATGCCGTCACCTGCTGGTAGCACCAGTGCCACGGCTCGTACAGATAGCCGCAGGCGTTGTCGCGCGGAAAGCTCAGCACGAAGCCGAAGCGGGCGGCATTGGCCTGCAGCCAGGCGAAGGCCGGCGTCTGCTCGAATGCTTCTTCCAGCGCCGGCGAATCCGGGGTGCCGATATCGACGGCGCGGCCGGTGTGGTGCTCGCTGAAGCCGGGCGCGGCGCTGACCTGCAGGATGGCGTCCAGGCTCTGACCACGCGCCAGCTTGGCGGCGACGATCTCGTGCTGGCGCGCGACGCTGCGATAGGCCGACACCAGCTGCAATATCACCCCGTCCGCGGCAGCGGCGTCGCGCATCGCCTGCCAAGCGCTAGCGGCGGCCGGCGTCAGCTCGAACTCGCGGCCGCTGGCATTGCGCTCCGCCACCACCAGCGTGTCCGCCTCGGCGAACGGCACCAGGCCGCGTGCGGCCAACGTTTGCACGTCGATGCCGAGGGTGGCGTTGAGCGCGGCCAGCTCGTCCGGCATCAGAACTTGACGCCCTTGTGCAGCGCGACCACGCCGCCGGTCATGTTGTGGTAGTCGACGCGACCGAAGCCGGCGTCCAGCATCATCTGCTTCAGCGTTTCCTGGTCCGGGTGCATGCGGATGGATTCGGCCAGGTACTGGTAGCTGTCGGCGTCGCCCGCCACCAGCTTGCCCATCACCGGCAGCGCCTTGAAGGAATAGAAGTCGTAGAACGGCGACAGCGGCTTCCACACCTTGGAAAACTCCAACACGAACAGCTTGCCGCCCGGCTTCAGCACGCGGCACATCTCCTTCAGTGCCGCGTCCTTGTGCGTCATGTTGCGCAGGCCGAAGGCCACCGACACCGCGTTGAAGTAGTTGTCGGGGAAGGGCAGCTTCTCGGCGTCGGCCAGCGACACCGGCAGGATCATGCCCTCGTCCAGCAGCCGGTCGCGGCCAACGGTCAGCATCGAGCTGTTGATGTCGGTCAGCCACACTTCGCCGCTCTTGCCGACGCGCTTGGCCCAGCCGCGGGCGAGGTCGCCGGTACCGCCGGCGATGTCCAGCACCTTGTCACCGGCGCGCACGCCGGAGGTGGTCAGCGTGAAGTGCTTCCACACCCGGTGCAGGCCACCGGACATCAGGTCGTTCATCACGTCGTACTTCTGTGCCACCGAGTGGAACACCTCGGCGACCTTGTCCGCCTTTTCGCTCTCGTCGACGGTCTTGAAACCAAAGTGCGTCTGCTTGTCCATGTTTACTCCCTGAGCGCGCCGGCAGCGGCGAGCCGATTCAGATAATCCTGCCAGTACTGGTCGTGCTTGACGCCCAGCTCATATAAGTAGGCCCAGCTATACAGGCCGCTGTCGTGGCCGTCGTCAAAGGTGATCTTCAATGCGTAGTGGCCGACCGGCTCCAGCGCGGTGATGCCGACGTGCATCTTGCCGGTCTGCAGCGTTTCGTTGCCGACACCGTGGCCGCGCACTTCCGCCGACGGCGAATAGACGCGCAGGTACTCGGCCGGCAGCTGGAAGCTGGCGCCGTCGTCAAAGCTGATCTCCAGCTTTTTCGACACGCTGTGCAGCTTGATCTCCACCGGGCGGGCGCTGTCCGGGCTCAGTCCGCTCATGGCATCACTCCTTGCGGGTTAGCAGCATGGCATCGCCATAGCTGAAGAAACGGTATTCCTGCGCCACCGCGTGGGCATAGGCGGCGCGCATTTCCTCGTAACCGGCAAACGCCGACACCAGCATCAGCAGCGTCGACTTCGGCAGGTGGAAATTGGTCAGCAGCTTGTCCACCACGTTGAAGCGGTAGCCGGGGGTGATGAAGATGTCGGTTTCGCCGCGACCGGCGCGCAACACGCCGTCCGGCCGTGCCGCCGATTCCAGTGCGCGCATGCTGGTGGTGCCCACCGCCAGCACCTTGCGGCCAACCTTGTGCGCGGCGTCGATGGCGTCCACCGTCGCCTGCGGAATGTCGTAGATCTCGCTGTG
Organism: Vogesella sp. EB; assembly: GCF_001037925.1. Taxonomy (NCBI): domain Bacteria; kingdom Pseudomonadati; phylum Pseudomonadota; class Betaproteobacteria; order Neisseriales; family Chromobacteriaceae; genus Vogesella; species Vogesella sp. EB. Next base: position 52,034 of record NZ_LFDT01000010.1, read on the forward strand.
CATTTTGTGCTCGGCGATGTTCTCCACCCGCACCGGCTGGAAGGTGCCGGCGCCGACGTGCAGCGTCACGCTGCACAGGATCACGCCCTTGTCGCGCAGCGTCTGCAGCATGGCGTCGGTAAAGTGCAGGCCGGCGGTCGGCGCGGCCACCGCGCCCTTCTCCCGTGCGTACACCGTCTGGTAGCGCTCGTCGTCGTCGCCGTCGGTGTCGCGCTCGATATAAGGAGGCAGCGGCAGCTTGCCGGAGGCATCGAGGATGTCGAACACGTTGGCCGCATCCAGAAAGCGCAGCTTGAACAGCTCGCCGGCGCGCTCGACCATCTCCGCCTGCCAGCGGCCGGCAAACACCAGCCGCGTGCCCGGCTTCGGCGACTTGCTGGCGCGCACGTGCGCCAGCACCTCGTGCTCGTTCAGCACCCGCTCCACCAGCGCCTCGATCTTACCGCCGCTGGCCTTCTCGCCAAACAGGCGCGCCTTGATCACGCGGGTATCGTTGAAGACCAGCACGTCGCCGGCGTCGAGGGCGTCGGCGATGGCGGCAAAGTGATCATCCTGCAACACCCGCCCGTTGACGCGCAGCAGACGGCTGCCGCCGCGTTCGGCCGGCGGATGCTGGGCAATCAGGTGTTCGGGCAGGTGGTAATCGAAATCGGAAACAAGCATGACAGGCATCTTCAAGGAAACCGGCGGATTATACCTTTCGAGCGCGTTTGCCGCACAGCGTTCCGCCGGCGGCATCACTTGCCCCAGATCAAGTCATCGCCGGCGACAAGGCGGCAAGCTGCCGTGTCGCGGGAACCGGCGCTGGGATTTTTACTCCAAACCACCACAATTTTCCGCCACCGCAAAAAGCAAACGCGCGTTTGAAATACTGCAAATACTGGACATCGTGCTGACAATTGCGGCAAACTCGCGCCCATATCAAAACCGAGACTGCTACCTTGACCCGAAAAATCCTTGTGCTGCACGGCCCCAATCTGAATCTCCTCGGACTGCGCGAGCCACAGCATTATGGCCGGGACACACTGGACGACATCAACCGTCGTCTGCAGGAACAGGCCGCTGCGGCCGGTATTGAACTGGATTCGCTGCAAAGCAACGCCGAGTCCGTACTGATCGACCGCATCCACGCCTGTCTCGGTGACGGCACCGATCTGGTCATCATCAATCCGGCCGCATTCACCCATACCAGCGTCGCCCTGCGCGATGCCCTGGCCGGTGTCAAGGTACCGTTCATCGAAGTTCACCTGTCGAACGTCCACGCCCGCGAAGCCTTCCGCCACCATTCCTATTTCTCGGATCTGGCGATCGGCGTCATTTGCGGTCTGGGCGCACACGGCTACGAGCTGGCCCTGGCCCACGCGATCAAGCGTCTGGCACAGCCGGCATAAACACCCGAATACCTAAAGAAGGAAAACCATGGACCTGCGCAAACTGAAAAAGCTGATTGATCTGGTCGAAGAGTCCGGCATTGCCGAACTGGAAGTGACCGAAGGCGAAGAAAAAGTCCGCATTACCCGCGTTTCCCCGAACAGCACCGTGCACTACGCACAGCCGATGACCATGCAGGTGCCGCAGCACGCCGCACCAGCCGCCGCGCCGGCCGCCGCCGAAGCACCGGCCGTGGTATCGGTGGCCAACAACCCCGGCACCGTCAAGTCGCCGATGGTCGGTACCTTCTACCGTCGCCCTAGCCCGCAATCGACCCCGTTCGTTGAAGTTGGCCAGCAGGTCAATGTCGGCGACACGCTGTGCATCATCGAAGCGATGAAGCTGATGAACGAGATCGAGGCCGAGCGCGCCGGCGTGGTGAAAGCCATCCTGATCGAAGAAGGCCAGCCGGTCGAGTTCGGCGAGCCGATGTTCATCATCGAATAAGCAGCCTGCCGCACGACATGCTGAACACAGGGCACGCCAGTCTGGTCAGTGCCCTTGTTGTTTGACGCACCGTTTACGGGAAAAACCCCAGCCTGCGCACGGCGCCCGGTCCAGATCGCACACCGGCGCGCGCCCTGCAGTGGAGAAATACATGTTTGAAAAGATCCTGATTGCAAACCGCGGCGAAATCGCCCTGCGCATCCAGCGCGCCTGCCGCGAAATGGGCATCAAGACCGTGGTGGTGCACTCCGAGGCCGACCGCGAAGCCAAGTACGTGAAGCTGGCCGACGAATCGGTCTGCATCGGCCCGGCCTCCTCGACCCTCAGCTACCTGAACGTGCCGGCGCTGATCGCCGCCGCCGAAGTCACCGACGCGCAGGCGATCCACCCCGGCTACGGCTTCCTGTCAGAAAACGCCGACTTTGCCGAACGCGTCGAGCAGTCCGGCTTCGTGTTCATCGGCCCGCGCTCGGAAACCATCCGCCTGATGGGCGACAAGGTGTCCGCCAAGCAGGCGATGATCGAAGCCGGCGTGCCGACGGTACCCGGCGTCGCCGGTGCGCTGCCGGATGATCCGGCCGAAATCACCAAGATCGCCCGCAAGATCGGCTTCCCGGTGATCATCAAGGCCTCCGGCGGTGGTGGCGGTCGCGGCATGCGCGTGGTGCACACCGAAGCCGCGCTGATCAACTCGGTGAACATGACCCGTACCGAAGCCGGTGCCGCCTTCGGCAACCCGACCGTGTACATGGAAAAGTTCCTGGAGCAGCCGCGCCACATCGAGATCCAGGTGCTGTCCGACCAGCACGGCAACGCCGTGCATCTGGGCGAGCGCGACTGCTCGATGCAGCGCCGTCACCAGAAGATCATCGAAGAAGCACCGGCACCGGGCATCACCACCGAGCAGCGCAAGCGCATCGGCGAAGCCTGCGCCGACGCCTGCCGCCGTATCGGCTACCGCGGCGCCGGTACCTTTGAATTCCTGTACGAAAACGGCGAGTTCTACTTCATCGAGATGAACACCCGAGTGCAGGTGGAGCATCCGGTATCGGAGCTGATCACCGGCATCGACATCGTGCAGGAACAGATCCGCATCGCCGCCGGCCTGCCGCTGCGTTTCAAGCAGAAGGACATCCACTTCCGTGGCCACGCCATGGAATGCCGCATCAACGCCGAAGACCCGTTCACCTTCGTGCCGTCGCCAGGCAAGATCGAGAGCTACCATCCGGCCGGCGGCCCGGGCATCCGCATCGATTCGCACATCTACCAGGGCTATACCGTGCCGTCACATTACGATTCGATGGTGGGTAAACTGATTGCCTACGGCGATACCCGCGACCAGGCGATGGCGCGCATGCGCGTCGCGCTGTCGGAAATGGCCATCACCGGCATCAAAACCAATATCCCGCTGCACCAGGAACTGTTCCTCGATGCCGCCTTCCAGAAAGGCAGCACCAGCATTCACTACCTGGAAGAACGTCTGGCGCAGTTGAAGAAAGGCAGTTAATTCTATGGCATGGCTGCAAGCCACCATTCAAGCTGACTCGGCGGTGGCCGAGCGCTTCGCCGACGTCCTGATGGACGTCGGCGCCCTGTCCGCCACCATTGAGGACGCGCTGGCCGGCACCGCCGAAGAGCAGCCGATTTTCGGCGAACCGGGCGAGCCGGTTGACCAGATGTGGCAACACAGCCTGATCAACTGCCTGTTTGCCGAGGACGCCGACGTCGCCGCCATGGTCGCCATGGCCGCACTCAAGTGCGGCCTGCCGCTGCCGCAGTACGAGCTTGGCCGTGTCGAGGAACAGGACTGGGTGCGTCTGACGCAAAGCCAGTTCGACCCGATCCGCATTTCGTCGCGATTGTGGATCACCCCGACCTGGCACCAGTCGCCGGATCCGGCGGCGATCAACCTGCAGCTGGACCCGGGCCTCGCCTTCGGTACCGGCAGCCACCCGACCACCCGCCTGTGCCTGCAGTGGCTGGATGAACAGATCAAGGGCGGCGAAACAGTGCTCGACTACGGCTGCGGCTCCGGCATCCTCGCCATCGCCGCGCTGAAACTGGGCGCCGGCGCCACCCGCGGTATCGACATCGATGCCCAGGCGGTGCGCGCCAGCATCGACAACGCCGCGCAGAATGACGTCAGCGCCGACTTCGGCCTGCCCGACAGCCTGCTGCCGGGCGAGTACGATGTCGTGGTCGCCAACATTCTGGCCAATCCGCTGCGTCTGCTCGGCGGCCTGCTAGCCGGCCATGTGCGTGCCGGTGGCCGCATCGTGCTGTCCGGCATCCTGCAGGAACAGGCCGAAGAACTGGCGGCGATCTACAGCCAATGGTTCGACATGGACGCGCCTGTGTTCGACGACGGCTGGACCCGCCTTTCCGGCGTGAAACGCGGCTGAACCATGAGCTACACCACACAGTGCCCCGCCTGCCAGACCCGTTTCAAGGTCTCCGATGCCCACCTCGCCCTTGCTGCCGGCATGGTGCGCTGCGGGCGCTGTAGCCATGTCTTCCACGCACCCAGTCATTTCGAGCAGGCTCCGACGATAGCCGAGGCGCCGCCGGTCATCAGCACCCCAGCTAATGCGGCCAGCAATCGCCTCGAAACGGTGCCCGACGACGACTTCGAGCTGGAGCTGCCGGACTTTCATCCGGAACGGGATGCGGCCAACCTTGCCGCCAGCGCCGAGCCGCGCGCGGCAGCGGTAGCCGCCCCCACCGAGCCTGAGACCGCACTGGATCTGCCCGACTTCGACCTGCTGCCGGAACCGGAACAGCCGCTGTCGTGGCAGGACCTGGATACCCCACCCCGGCAGGACAGCACCCCGGCCGCCGAGCCGCAGCAGGACATCGCCGCCTTCCAGCGCGCACTGGCCGAAGCGCTGCAGACACCGGCCAGTCGTGCCAGCGAGCCGGTGGCATTGGTCGACGAACCGCCGACACCCACAACGCCGGCACCCGGCCGCCAGCAAAGGTTGGCCGCACAGTACGACACAGACAGCGCGGACAGCCCGCTGCCACCGATTTCCGCCGCCGACCTGGACGACGACGTGCCCGCGCCGGCCGCCAGCAATCACGACGCAGAAACAGAAGAAAGCGACACCGCAAGCACCGCCGACGGCAACTGGCTGCGCGCCACCGCCTTCGGCCTGCTCGGTGTCATCGGCGTGCTGCTGCTGCTGTTGCAGCTGGCCTTCATAAACCGTACCGCGGTCAGCGCCGAGCTGCCGGAGCTGCGCCCCGCCTTCGAGTCGCTGTGCCAGTCGCTCGGCTGCGAGGTGCCGCTGCCGACCCAGCGCCAGCTGATCCGCACCGAGTGGTCCGAGCTATCGTTCGTGCCGCAGCACGAGCACCTGATCCAGCTGGACGCCACGCTGAAGAACCTGGCCCCCTATCCGCAGGCCTTCCCGCTGATGGAGGTGTCGCTGAAGGATGGCGAGGACCGCGTGCTGATTCGCAAGACGCTGAAACCGGAACAGTACCTGTCCGCCGACGACCTCAAGCTGGGCCGCTTCAACGCCAGCAGCGAGCTGAAGATCGTCACCCGCATGGAAGTCCGCGACGCCAAGGCGCTGGGCTACAGCCTGCACTTCTACTACCCCTGATTCCGCCTGGCGCTAAAGCCGGTGTCCGCAGCCATCACGCTGCCGGGCACCGGCTTTTTTCATAAGCTCACCGCCCCGCGCTTGCTTTTCGCATGTTCTGTTCCACCATGAAGAAACAACCAGGAGCAGACCATGACCCACACCCATTTCCGCTATGCCGACGAATGGCTGGCGGTAGAAGGCCGTTTCCCGCAGGCGGGCGAGACCCTGCCCAGCTTCATGCTGGTCGACGAGCAGCTGCGCGACGTGTCGCTGGAGCGTTTTCTCGGCCACGACAAGCTGGTGGTGACCCTGCTGTCGCTGGACGCGCCCAAGGCCGGGCTGGCGCTGCTGCAGGAATTGCGCCGCCAACTGGAGCCGTGGCCGCAGCTGCAGCTGATCGTGATCACCGTCGACTCACCGTTCAGCCTCGCCCGCGCGCGCCAGGCGCACGGCCTGCCCTATGCGGTGCTGCTCTCCACCCTGCGCGGGCGCGATTTCCACAAGCACTTCGGCGTGTTGATCCAGGATGTGCCGCTGGCCGGCATGACCTGCCCGGCGCTGTGGCTGGTGGATGGCGACGACCGCATCGGCTACGCGCAGCGGCTGCGCCACGAAGACGACGACTTCGACTTCGCCGCGCTGCGACAGAAGCTGGTGGAACGCTACTCCACCCTGCCGCGCTAGAGGACAAGCCAGACGTGAAAACCGGCAGCGCCAGGCTGCCGGTGAGGATGTTGCGCTTGCTGCGTAGCAAAGGTTTAGGCGCCGGGGGCATGAAACTCCGGCTTGGGCGAGCGTCCGAGCAGGCGTTCCACCACGTGCTGCGGCGTGGCCTGGTGATAGAGCAGCTCGCACACCGCGGCGGTGATCGGCATGTCCACCTGCAGCCGCTCCGCCATCTTCAGCACCTCGCGCGCGGTCGGCACCCCTTCGGCGACGTGGCCCAGCTCGGCGAGGATGGTGTCCAGCGACTTGCCCTCCGCCAGCTTGAGGCCGACCTGGCGGTTGCGCGACAGCGCGCCGGTGCAGGTCAGCAGCAGGTCGCCGACGCCGGACAAGCCCATCATGCTCTGCTGGCTGCCGCCAAGTGCCACTGCCAAGCGGGTGATTTCGGCCAGGCCGCGGGTAATCAGCGCCGCGCGCGCGTTCATGCCGAAGCCGAGGCCGTCGGCGACGCCGGTGGCGATCGCCATCACATTTTTCACCGCACCGCCAACTTCCACCCCGACCAGATCGTCATTGGCGTAGATGCGCAGCAGCGGGCTGTGCAGCTCGCGTGCGTAGTCGCGGGCAAAGGCGTAGTTTTCCGACGCCAGCGTCACCGCCGCCGGCAGCCCCTGCGCCACTTCGCGGGCGAAGCTCGGGCCGGACAGCACGCCGACGCTCTTGAGATGGGGGAATTCCTCGGCCACCACCTGGTGCGGCAGCAGGCTGGAGCCGGCCTCGAAGCCCTTGCACGCCCACAGCAGCGGCGCATCCACCTTCAGCCGTGCCAGCTCGCGCAAGGTTGGCCGCAAGCCGGCGATCGGCGTCACCACCAGTACCAGATCGACCCCGACCACCGCCTCGGACAGATCGGCCGACAGGTGCAGATCGGCCGGGAACGGGCACTCCGGCAGGTAGCGCCGGTTCAGGCGCGTGGCCTGCATGTCGATCATCTGCTCGGCGTTGCGGCCCCACAGCGTGACATGATGCTGGCGGCAAAACGCGAAGGCCAGCGCCGTGCCCCAGGCACCGGCACCAAGTACGGCTATTTTCATCGTGTTCCTTACAGCCCCCACAGGCCGGCAATGCGGGCATAGCCCACGGTATTGTCGCGATGACGTACCTTGACCCAGCCGCTTTGCGGCGGCTCCAGCAGCTCCAGCGCCAGATCCTTGCCGGCCTGGTACAGCACGGCCGCGCTTTCCGCCGGCGCGGCACGCACCGGCAGCTGTTCGGCGGTGACCAGCAGCATCTGCCGCGTCGACAGCGCCGCCGCCGGAATCCAGGCGATGCCGCCGGTGGCATCACGCACCCGCGCCCAGTCCTTCTGCGTCACCAGCACCTCCACCGGATAGTAGCGGCTGACCACGAACAGTTTCTTGGCGGCAAGGTTGGGCGCCTCGTACAGCGCGACGCCGGTTTCCTTGACCGAACGGAATTCCAATGCAAAAACCGTACTGGCCAGCAGGGCCAGTACGGCTGCAAACACAATGCGAGTCGGTTTCATCGCGATCAGGCTGTACCGGCTTCGGCCTGGGCGGCGCGTTGCTGCATGTACAGGGCTTCGAAGTTGATCGGTGCCAGCAGTACCGGCGGGAAACCGGCGCGGCCAACCAGGCTGGACACGGTTTCGCGGGCGTACGGGAACAGGATGTTCGGGCAGGCCACGCCGAGGATCGGGTCGATGTCTTCAGCAGGAATATTCTGGATCTGGAAGATGCCGGCCTGTGCCACTTCGCACAGGAACATGGTTTTTTCCGGCAGCTTGGCGGTGACGGTCACGGTCAGCGACACTTCGAAGAAGCCGTCTTCCAGCTGGCGGCCTTCGGAAGCCAGCTGCATGTCGATTTCCGGCTGTTCCTGCTCCAGGAAGATGGCGGGTGCGTTCGGGATTTCCAGCGACAGGTCTTTGACGTAGATTTTTTCGATGGAGAATACCGGTTGCAGCTCTTGTTGTTCGCTCATGGTGTTGGATCTCGGTAGCGCCGTCAGGCGCGGGGTTGGAATCAAGTGCGGATCATCGCACGAAAATGATGACAGCTGCGCGCGTCAACCGGCCAGCAGCACATCCAGCTTGCCGGCCGAATGCAGCGCCACTAGGTCGTCACAGCCGCCGACGTGTACGTCGCCGATGAAGATCTGCGGCACGGTACGGCGCCCGGTCAGCGACATCATGGTGTCGCGCGCCTGCGGGTCAAGGTCGATGCGGACTTCTTCAATGTCGGTCACGCCGTTCTGGGCCAGCACCTGCTTGGCACGAATGCAGTACGGGCAATAGGCCGAGGTGTACATGGTAACGGGTTTCATGGTGACGGCCTTAAGCTAAAACAAACAGTGATTATAAGGCCAGTTACCGCGCCCAAGGCAAGGCTCAGGGCTGCCCTTGCAGCTGCGCCGCGTATCGCCCGACCACCTCGCTAACCAGCGCATCCAGCGCCTCCTGCAGTTGTGCCGCGCGAGCCGAGTTGACCAGCACCACGATCGCCAGCCGCTGCCCGGTGGGCGCCTGCCAGTAGCCGGCCAGCGCACGGGCATCGCCCAGCGTGCCGGTCTTCAGCCGCAACCGTGGCCCCAGCTCGGCGAAACGGCGACGCAGGGTGCCGTCCTCGCTGGCCAGCGGCAGGCTGGCGATGAATTCGGCCGCATACGGCCCACGCGCGGCATCGAGCAGGATCGCGCCCAGCTGGCGCGCGCTGATGCGCTCGCGCCGCGACAGGCCGGCGCCGTTTTCCAGCTGCAGTGGCTCGGCGGCGATGCCGCGCTCCAGCAGCAGCGAGCGCACCGCCAGCTGCGCATCGGCCACGGTATCGCCGCTGTGCGGGTTTTCCGCGCCCAGCGTCAGCCACACGCTGCGTGCCATGGTGTTGTTGCTGTACTTGTTGATGTCGCTCAGCGCCTGCGGCAGCGGCTCGGAATCCAGGCGTACCAGCTGGCGCGCGTCGGGCGGGGTGCTGCCCTGCGCGATGCCGCGCGGCCCCTCGCCGCCCAGCATCTGCCAGATGGCGGCAAAACTCTGTCCGGCGTAGCCGTCGTTATCCAGCACGTTGACGTAGCTGGCCGTCCCGTCGCAGGCCGGCGGCAGCTTGCCGCTGACGCGGATGCTGTTGCCGCTGATGCTGACCGCGGCGTGCTCGCGCACGTCGCCGCAACTGGCGGCGGCACCGGGCTGCAGCCGGTTGTCGAGGCGGAAGGCCGGCAGCGGCGGGTCCAGCACCACCTGCGGCCGGCCCTGCTCGTAGAAATAGCGCAGCCATGCCACCTTCAGGTTGGACAGGTGGGTATCCGGCGGCACCGAGAACACGCGCTCGGCGTCGCCGTCGAAGCCGTCGGCGCTGCTGATGCGGCTGAAGGCGCGCTTGTCCAGCAGCAGCTGGCCATCGATGCGCTGCACGCCGCGCAGGCGCAGCTGGCGCAGCAGCTCGGTCAGGCGTGCGGAATCGAAACGCGGATCGCCGCGGCCGATCCAGTACAGGTCGCCACGCAGCACGCCGTTTTCCAGCACGGCATTGCTTTTCAGCTCGCTACGCCAGCGGTAGCCCGGCCCCAGCCGGTTCAGCGCCGCCCAGGCGGTGACCAGCTTCATGGTCGAGGCCGGGTTCATCGCGGCGTCGGCGCGGTGCTCGTCGAACACCGCGCGCCCTTCCACCGGCGCCGCCCACAGCGCCACCTCGTCGGCGCGCAAGGTGCCAAGGTTGGCCGCAAGCGCCAGCGGCGCGACGGCGAGCATGGCAATCACCAAACGTAATGTCACTCAGATCTCCTGCGGGTCGACATCCAGCGACCAGCGTAATTGGCGCGGCGCCTTGCGCGCCAGCGCATCCAGTTGCGGCAGCAGCGCGCGCAGCCAGGCGTGCAGCGCCGCCCGTTGCGGCGCCTCAAGGTCAGCTGTGCGCGCTCGCGGCCGGCAAGGCGCGCCATCAGCGCCGGCGCCGGGCCGAACACGAACAGCGGCGGCGGCAGTTCGCCGCACAGCGTCAGCACCTGCTGCAGGAAGACCTCGGCCTCGTGGTACTGCGGCGCATCGGCACGCAGGATTACCTGGCTGGCCGCCGGTGGGAAGCCGGCCTCGCGCCGCTCCTGCAGCTGGCTGGCGGCAAAGCCGTCGAAATCATGCCGCGTCAGCGCGAGATACAGCGGGTGCTCCGGCCAGTTGGTCTGCACGATGACATCGCCGCCCAGCTCGGCGCGGCCGGCACGGCCGGAAACCTGCAGCAGCTGCGCGAACAGGCGCTCGCTGGCGCGGTAATCGGCGGAATAGAGGCCGCCGTCGCTGCCCAGCACCACCACCAGCGACAGCGCGCCAAAGTCGTGGCCCTTGGCCAGCATCTGGGTGCCGAGCAGGATGTCCACCTCGCCGGCGTGCACGCGCTGGTACACCGCGTCCCACGCCGCCTTGTGGCTGGTGCTGTCGCGGTCGATGCGCAGGATGCGCGCCTCCGGCAACAGCCGGCGCAGCGCCTCTTCCAGCCGCTGCGTGCCCTCGCCCAGCGGCTGCACGTCGGGATTGCCGCAGGCCGGGCACTGCAGCGGCACCCGCTGCTGCGCACCGCAATGGTGGCAGCGCAGCTGGCGCGCCGACAGGTGCAGCACCATGCGTGCGCTGCAGTGCTTGCAGGCCGAGGTCCAGCCGCAGGCGGTGCAGGCCAGCACCGGCGAGTAGCCGCGACGGTTGATGAACACCAGGCTCATCTCGCGGCGTTCCAGCCGCTGCTGCAGCGCGGCAATCACCGGCTCGGACAGGCCGTCCACCAGCTTCAGGCGGCGGGTATCGACCAGGCCGATGCGCGGCAGCCGCGCGCTGCCGTGCGCCCGCGCCGACAGCAGCAGCTTGCGGTAGCGGCCGGCCTCGACGTTGGCCACCGTTTCCAGGCTGGGGGTGGCGCTGCCCAGCAGCACCGGCACCTGCGCCTGGTTGGCGCGCCACACCGCCAGATCGCGCGCGTGGTAGCGCAGGCCATCCTGCTGCTTGAACGAGCCGTCGTGCTCCTCGTCGACGATCACCAGCCCGGCACGCGGCAGCGGTGTGAACACCGCCAGCCGGGTGCCGATCACGATGTCGGCGACGCCCTGCCAGGCGTCGACCCAGCCCTGCAGCCGCTCGCCATCGGACAGGCCGCTGTGCAGGCAGACGATGTGGCTGGCGGGAAAACGCTGCGCGAAGCGCTCGATCAGCTGCGGGGTGAGGTTGATCTCGGGAATGATCACCAGCGCCTGCTGCCCGGCGGCCAGCACACGGGCGATCAGCTGCAGGTAGACCTCGGTCTTGCCGCTGCCGGTGATGCCGTGCAGCAGGAAGGCGCCGAAGCGGCCAAGGTTGGCCGCCACCGCGTCCAGCGCCGCCTGCTGCTCGTCGTTCAGCGTCAGCGCCGCGGCGATCTGCAAGGGCGGTGCCTGCCACGGCAGGATGTCGATATGGCCTGCGGCCAACCTTTGTTTGAGAAAAGCCGTCGCCTGCGGGTGCACACGGCGCAGCGCGTCGCGCGATTTCGGCTGCTGCAGCGCCTGCCACAACTGGCGCTGTACTGTGCTGCGCGCCGATGGCTCGGCGTCAAGACCGGCGGCATTGAGGCGGTAGGACTGGCGATCGGCCAGCGTCACCGCGCGCGGCTCGCGCAGCGCGGTGGGCAAGGCGGTGAACAGCGCCTGCCCCTGCGGATGCAGGTAGTAGCGCGCGGCAAAGCGTACTTGCTGCAGCAGCGCCTCCGGCAGCGGCGGCAGCTCGTCCAGCACCGCCAGGATAGGCTTGCAGCGCGCCTCGTCCAGCGCCTGCGGCGGCACGCTGTTGTCGACCACGCCGCACAATTCGCGATTGCCGAAGGCGACGCGGACGCGCTGGCCGCTGGGCAGTGGCTGCGGATGCAGGTAGGTAAATGCACCACGCAAGGGCACATCGAGCCAGACACTGATGTGCTGCATTGCAGTCATGATTGGACGGACTCCCCGCTAATCCAGCACTGGCGCGGCTTGGCGCCAGCTGTGCACAGATACTGTGGATAACTTTGTGAACAACTGACGAGCCAGCTGGCAAAAAGCACGTCAATCGGGCATTCCATTAGATTGCACAAATTTTAATCTGAAATATTAAATTCAATAAAATCAGATGCTTATATAAATTTCATCTTTCTTTGGCAACAAGCCTTGACAGGCCGGAAAAATGCCCCGTTTTGGTGTGCATAAGTCGTGGAACAACTGCGGCGACAACTGTCAAGCCTTGCCGGCAAGCTTTGTTTATGCATCAAAAAAAGCCACCGCCGGCAGGCGGTGGCTGTGACCGGTTTGACGCGTCAGACGGCGTGGTACGGGCGCGACAGGCGGTGTACGGCGGCGACCAGTGCCTTGGCGTGTTCCGGGTCGGCAAACTGCGAAATGCCGTGACCGAGGTTGAACACGTGGCCGGAGCCGTGGCCGTACGCCGCCAGGATGCGGCCGGCTTCCTGCTCGATCGCCGCCGGGCTGCCGAACAGCGCGTTGGGGTCGAAGTTGCCCTGCAGCGCCACCTGGTCGCCGACGCGCGCGCGCGCCTGGCCGATGTCGGTGGTCCAGTCCAGGCCGACGCAGTCGGCGCCGATGGCGGCGATCTGTTCCAGCCACTGGCCGCCGCCCTTGGTGAACACGATCACCGGCACGCGGCGACCGTCGGCCTCGCGCTTGAGGCCGGCGATGATCTGCTGCATGTAGGCCAGCGAGAATTCCTGGTACGCGGCGTGACTCAGCGCGCCACCCCAGGTATCGAAGATCTGCACCGCCTGGGCGCCGGCATCGATCTGCGCGTTGAGGTAGGCGGTCACCGAGTCGGCGGTGATGCGCAGGATGTGGTGCAGCAGTTCCGGGCGGCCGTACAGCATCGCCTTGACGTGACGGAAGTCGGCGGAGCCGGCGCCCTCGATCATGTAGCAGGCCAGCGTGAACGGGCTGCCGGAGAAGCCGATCAGCGGCACGCGACCGTCGAGCGCCTTGCGGATGCTGGATACCGCGTCGAACACGTACTGCAGCTTGTCCAGTGGCGCCACCTGCAGCGCCTTGATCGCCGCCTCGTCGCGCAGCGGACGGGCAAAGCGCGGGCCCTCGCCCTCGGCGAAGGACAGCCCCAGCCCCATCGCGTCCGGCACCGTCAGGATGTCGGAGAACAGGATGGCCGCGTCCAGCGGGAAGCGCTCCAGCGGCTGCAGCGTGACTTCGGTCGCGTAGTCCGGGCTGGTGCACAAGCCCATGAAGCTGCCGGCGCGGGCGCGGGTGGCGCGGTATTCCGGCAGGTAGCGGCCGGCCTGGCGCATCATCCAGATCGGGGTGTATTCAACCGGCTGCTTCAGCAGCGCGCGCAGGAAGGTATCGTTCTTGAGCTGGGTCATGTTGGCTATACGGGCAGAAAAAGGTTGGCCGCATTATACCCTGCGCCGGCGGCGCTGCCTTGACCTGACTGCGGCATCGCCCGATGTTTTTGCCCGCCAGCGGCGACAATTCATGCAAATGAACTTGTTGCCGGCAATGCCAGCTGCTTAACTGGATGCAGATCCCACCCGTCCGACAAGGAGTTGTCATGAATCAGATCGACCTTTCCCACTGGCAGCAGGTCGCCACGGATTATGCGTTCAATATCGGCGGCACGCTGCTGGCCGCGCTGGCCTTCTGGATCATCGGCCGCTGGCTGATCGGCCAGGTCGGCCGCCTGCTGCAGCGCACGCTGGAGCGGCAGCATGTCGACGCCACCATCATGCGTTATCTCGGCACCACCATCAACGTCACCCTCAACGTGATCCTGGTGGTCGGCATCCTCGGCTACTTCGGCATCCAGACCACCACCTTTGCCGCGCTGTTCGCCGCCGCCGGCGTCGCCATCGGCATGGCCTGGTCCGGCCTGCTGTCCAACTTCGCCGCCGGGGTGTTCCTGATCATGCTGCGGCCGATGAAGGTCGGCGATTTCGTCACCGCCGGCGGCGTCACCGGCACGGTGAAGGAGATCGGCCTGTTCACCACCGCCATCAACACCCCGGACAACGTGCTGACCATGGTCGGCAACGGCAAGATCATGGGCGACACACTGCAGAACTTCAGCAGCAACCCCTACCGCCGCGTGGAACTGAAGGCGCAGCTGGCCGGCAGCGCCGACCCCGCCGCCGCGATGGCGCTGCTGCGGCAGCGGCTGGCGACGATTCCCAACGTGCTGGCGGAGCCGGCGGTGGAGGTGGCGATCCTGGAATTCAACCTGGTGGGGCCGGTGCTGGCGGTGCGCCCGTTCTGCCATAACGACCACTACTGGCAGGTGTACTTCGACAGCAACCAGCAGATCCGCGACGCACTGGGCGGCGAGGCGTTCCCGCCGCCGATGCCGGCACAGGTGGTGTACGTCAGGCAGTAAGGTTGGCCGCAACCGTTCTCAATGCCCAAGGCCGCTGCCGATAAACATCGGCAGCGGCCTTGGCCGTTCGTGCGCGGCGGCTCAGTGCGGCGAGGCCGCCGTCTGGCCGGTTAGCCGCGCCAACAGGCCACGGATGCGGGTGCGCAGGCTGTCAAGGTAGGTGTACACCACCGGCAGCACGATCAGCGTCAGCACGGTGGAGGTGATCAGGCCGCCGATGATCGCGTGCGCCATCGGCCGCTGCGTCTCCGAACCGGCGCCACTGGCCAGCGCCAGCGGCAGCATGCCGAAGATCATCGCCAGGCTGGTCATCATGATCGGGCGCAGCCGCACGCGGCCGGCCTCGACGATGGCATCCAGCCGCGCCATGCCTTCCTTGCGGCTCTGGTTGATGAAGTCGACCAGCAGGATGCCGTTCTTCGCGGCCAGGCCCATCAGCATGATGATGCCGATCACCGAGAACATATTGAGGGTGGAGCCGAACAGCCACAGCGCGACGAACACGCCGACGAAGGCCAGCGGCAGCGCCATCATGATGGTCACCGGCAGCGTAAAGCTGCGGAACTGCGCGGCGAGAATGAGATAAATGAAGATCACCCCCATCGCCAGCGCCTGCACCGCGTAGTCCAGCGATTCCTGCATGCTCTTGCGCTCGCCCTCCTGCGACAGCATCACCCCGGCCGGCAGCCGCAGCTGTTTCAGCGCGGCGTCGACACCGGCAAACACCTCGCCGGCGCTGCGACCGCTGATGTTGGCGGTGACGCTGATCTCGCGCATCAGGTCGGTACGCTCGATCTGGCGCGGGCTGCTGCCCGGCTCGATGCGCGCCAGCTGCGCCAGCGGCACCATATTGGCCTCGCCGTTATCGCGCCGTGTGCCTGGCACCATCAGCACCTCCAGCAGCGCCGCCTCGCGCCCCTCGCGCGGCAATTGCAGGCGCACATCGTAGTTTTCACCATCCGGCGCCTCCCACGTCGTCACCGTGCTGCCGGCCAGCAGCACCGACAGCGTGTTGCCGACGCGGGTGAGATCCACGCCCAGCGAGGCGGCGGCATCGCGGTCGAGGCGCACGTCCAGCGCCGGATCGGCGTCGGAAAAGCTGCTCTGCACGTCGCGCACGCCGTTGACGCGTGCAATCGCCACCATCACCGCGTCGGTGGCCTGGCTCAGCGCCTGCAGGTCGCTGCCGCGGATGCCGATATTGACCGGCTTGCCGCCGGGGCCGTGCTGGCCCAGCTCCTGCACCGAGTCCAGCTCGATTCCGGCCACCCGCTGCGCGCTGCTGCGCGCCGCCGCCATCAGCTGGAACAGGTCGCGCTGGCGCGACTGCTTGTCGCCGACATCGATGGTCAGCTGCGCCTCGTTGCGGCCGGCGCCGAAGCGGCCGCCGCCGATCTTGCTGTCGACGGTGTTCACCTCCGGAATGCTGCGCAGCTGCGCCTCCACCTCGCGCGCCTTGGCGGCGGTGTATTCCAGCGTCGAGCCGGGTGCGGTCTTGAACGACAGGCGGAAATCGCCGTTGTCGGCACGCGGCAGGAACTCGCCACCGATCACCGGCACCAGCATGAAACTGCCGACGGTCAGCGCCAGCGCCGTGACCAGCACCGTCTTGCGGTGCGCCAGCGCCCAGCGGATCACCCGCACGTAGCCGTCGGCGAGACGGTCGAGCGAGGCCTCGAACCAGTCCAGCGCGCGGCCGACCGGGCCCTTGTGGTGATCGCCGTGGCGGTGC
Organism: Vogesella sp. EB; assembly: GCF_001037925.1. Classification (NCBI taxonomy): domain Bacteria; kingdom Pseudomonadati; phylum Pseudomonadota; class Betaproteobacteria; order Neisseriales; family Chromobacteriaceae; genus Vogesella; species Vogesella sp. EB. The sequence goes on from NZ_LFDT01000010.1 coordinate 68,295, forward strand.
GGGTCGTGCCACACCGAGGACAGCATCGGGTCCAGCGTGAACGACACGAACATCGAGATCAGCACCGCCACCGTCACCGCGAGGCCGAACTGGTGGAAGAACTTGCCGATGATGCCGCCCATGAAGCCGACCGGCAGGAACACCGCGACGATGGTCAGCGTGGTGGCCAGTACCGCGAGGCCGATCTCGTTGGTGCCGTCCAGCGCCGCCTGGTAGTGACCCTTGCCCAGCGTGGCGTGGCGTACGATGTTCTCGCGCACCACGATGGCGTCGTCGATCAACAGGCCGATGGACAGCGACAGCGCCATCAGCGTCATCACGTTGAGGGTGAAGCCCAGCGCCTGCACCGCGAACAGGGTGCCCAGCAGTGCGATCGGCAGCGTCAGGCCGGTAATCACCGTGCTGCGCCAGCTGCCGAGGAACAGGAACACGATCAGCACCGTCAGCCCGGCGCCTTCCAGCAGCGTCTGCTGCACCCCGCTCAGCGACTTGCGCACCTCGTCCGACTTGTCGTAGGTGAGCTTGACCTCGCTGCCGGCCGGCATCAGCGGCCGCTGCTCGCCGATGATTGCCTTCACCGCATCGGCCACCGCCACCACGTTGGCGCCACGCGCGGCGCGCACGTCCAGCCCCACCGCCGGCTTGCCGTCGATCAGGCTGATGCTGTTCTTTTCTTCCTCGCTGTCGCGCACCTCGGCCACGTCCGCCAGGCGGATGGTGGCGCCCTGGCGCGTGGCGATGCCCAGCTCGCGGAAGTCGTCCACCGACGCAAGCTTGCCGGCGACGCGCACCGACAGCTCGTTGCGCTGGCTGCTGACCTGGCCGGCCGGGAAATCACGGTTGGCCGCGGCGATGGCGTCGGCCACCTCGCTGACCGACAGCCCCAGCGCCTCCAGCCGGTACGGCTGCAGCTCGATGCGGATCTCGCGCTTGCTGGCGCCGACCAGCTTCACCTCGCCGACCCCGCTCACCGTCTGCAGCCGCTTCTTCAGCACATTGTCCAGCCAGTTGCTCAGCTCGCGCTGCGAACCGTCCTGCTGGCTGAAGGTGTACGACATCAGCGGCTCGTCGTTGGGGTTCATCTGCGAGATGGTCGGCGTGCTCACCTCGCGCCGCAGCCGGCCCTGCGCGGCGCCGACCTTGTCGCGTACCTCCTGCAGGCCGATGGCCGGATCGGTGGACAGCTCGAACTCCACCACCAGCGTGGCGACGCCCTCGGAGGAGTAGGAACGGATGTGCTTGACGCCGTTGATGGTGTTGACCGCCTCTTCCAGCGGGCGGGTGACCTCGCTCTCGATCACCTCCGGCGAGGCGCCGGGATAGGTCGCCGACACCACCGCCACCGGGAAACGGATATCGGGAAACTCCTCTACCGGCAGCTGCTTCCAGGCAAACAGGCCCAGCACCGTCAGCAGCAGCATCATCACGGCGGCCAGATAGGGGTTCTGCACGCTGACGCGGGTTAACCACATAGTGTCACCTTCTCCTTAGCGCGGCAGCGCCACGCGGTCGCCGGGTTTCAGCCCCAGCAGCGGCGCCGCCAGCAGCGTGCGGCCAAGCTCGACGCCGCGCACCGCCAGCACCCGCTCGCTGTCGTTGCGCAGCACGATGCTGACCGGCTGGCGGCGCAGGGTGTTGCCGTCCAGCAGCATCACCCACGGCTTGCTGCCGTCGGCATCGCGCACCGCCGCCTGCGGCAGGCGCACCGCGTCGCTGATTTCACGCAGGATCACCTCGCCGGTGACGAACTGGCCGGCCTGCAGCCGGCCGGCGCGGTTGTCGACGCGCAGGTAGGCATTGAAGGTGCGGCTGCCGGCATTGGCCACCGGGTTGATGCGCAGCAGCTGCGCGGCAAACGGCTCGGTCGCACCCTCGACGCGGAAGTGCGCGCGCTGGCCGGGCTGCAGCTGGGCCACCTGCCGTGCAGGGATACTGGCAGTCGCCTCCAGCTGGCTGAGGTCGGCAATGGCGAACAGCTTCTGGTTGCGGCTGACCTGCTCGCCCGGCTGGATGCGGCGGGCGTAGACCACGCCGTCCATCGGCGAATGCACCGCGGTATCGGCCAGGCTCTTGCGCGCGCGCGCCAGCTGGCTGCGGCGGGCGTTGACATCGCCTTCGCGGATGCGGTATTCGCTGTCCACCTCGTCGAACGCCAACTTGGAAATGAAGCCCTGCTGGTACAGCTCGCGCTGCTTGTCCAGCTTCAGCCGCGCCAGCCGCAGCCGTGCCTCGTCGTTGGCCAGCTGCGCCTGCTGTTCCACCAGCGCCTGCTGCAGCGTCTCGCCGTCCAGCCGCGCCAGTAGCTGGCCGCGGCGTACGGTTTCGCCCTCGCGCACCAGCACCTCGCGCACGCTGGCGTCGATCTCGGCGGCGACCTCGATACTGGTCAGCGCGTTGAGGGTGGCGGTAAACGGCAGGCTGGCGGCCACCGGCGCCAGCCGCGCCTGCAGCACGTCGCCGCGCGCCAGCTGGCGCAACGGCGCGGCGGCGGCCGCGGCGCTGGCGTCATGGCCACCGCCGGAAGGTTGGCCGCAGGCGGCAAGCAGCACGCAGGCAGCAAGACAGGCGCTTCGGAACAGGGTCGGACTGGTCATGGTGACAAACTTTCTCAAATCTGGTGGCGGCGCAGAGCCGGCTCACGATCGGCGGTGGCGCCTCCCGGCGCGACGAGGCGGCGCTGGCAGCGTCATGCCTGTTTATCTGTCGACAAACGCCGCGGTCTCAGCCGTTTTCGCCGGCGTTCGCGGGAGTGCGCGCGATCGTGAACACGCGCTCAGGGACGCGCTACCGGGGTCATGCCGCGCGGCAACAGCAGCCAGAACCTGCCCTGCTGCTTCATGCGGCCGGCGTACATGCCGGCCTCGGTGCCGAAGCCGAAAAAGAAGTCGCCGCGCACCGCCCCGCGGATGGCACCGCCGGTGTCCTGCGCGTGCATCAGCCGGGTCAGCGGCTTGGGGCTGCCGTCCAGCGGCCAGGTGGTGGCCAGGTACACCGGCGCCCCCAGCGGGATGTAGCGTGGATCGACCGCCAGGCTGTGGCCGTCGGTCAGCGGCACGCCCAGCGCGCCGATCGGGCCGCCGCCGCTGCTGTTCAGGGTACGGAAGAACACGTAGCTCGGGTTGACGTCGAACAGCTCGCGCCGGCGCTGCGGGTTGGCTTCCAGCCAGCCCTTGATGCCCTGCATGCTGGCCTCGGCCAGCGTCAGCTGCTGCTGGTCGATCAGCCAGCGGCCGATGGACTTGTACGGGTGGCCGTTCTGCTCGGCATAGGTCACGCGCAGGAAACTGCCGTCTTCCAGCTGGATGCGGCCGGAGCCCTGCACCTGCAGGAAGAACAGCTCGGTTTCGTCCTCCACCCAGGCCAGCACCGGTGCGCTGGCGATGCCCTTGCCGGCGTTGATCTCGGCGCGGCTGTAGTACGGCAGCAGGCGGTTACCGTCGAGGCGCCCTTTCAGGGTACGGGTACGGCTGTCGATGACGAAATCGGCCAGCGTCACCAGCAGCTCGTCGGCGCCAGGCTGGGTCCTGCCCGCCACCACCTGCAGCCGGTTGCCGCCGCTGCGGCGCGCCACCAGTTGCGTCGCCGCGCGCTGCTCGGCGCTGATGTCGAGCAGCAGCAAGTCCTGCGGCACGCCGTACACCGGGTACGGCGTCTGCGCGCTGCGCTGGCGGCTGCCAGTCAGCAAGGGCTCGTAGTAGCCGGTGATCAGCCCGCTGTCCTTGCCGGCGTCACTGACCTGCCACGGCACAAAGCGGCTCTCGTAAAAGCGGCGGATGCCGTCAACGTTGGCCGCATCCAGCGTCGCGGCCTCGCTGCAGACCGCCTGCCACTGCGGGCGGCCGGCCAGCGGGCGGCAGCTTTCGCGCAGCGCCAGCAGGCTCTCGCTGGCCAGCGAGCTGTCCCATTGCGGTAGCTGGCTGAACGCGGCCGGCTGGTAGCGGATGCTATCGGCGGGCGACGATGTCGGCGGGGTGGAAACGGTGGAACAGGCGGCCAGCAACAGCAGGCTGCCGCACAGCAGTAAGCGGTTCAGCATGGAAACAGGACTCTCGGAAAACCCGGAACAGGCATGGGCGGTAGAGCGGCACGGCACCGGAAAGTTCGGATGGTACTGGAACGGTGGCCGGAATAACAATGCAGCTGTCGTGCATCCGGCCTGCGCCGCGCTCAGGGCGTGGCCGGTAGCCGCTGCTGCAGCGCCTTGAGGAAGGCCGGATCATCCGGCCGCGTCAGCGGGCCGAAGGCGATCACCGACTTGCCGCCCGGCGCGATGATGTACTTGTAGAAATTCCACTTCGGCGTGCTGCCGGCCGCGCTGGCCAGCGCCTGGTAGAACGGGTGCGCGTTGCTGCCACGCACGCTGATCCGGCTCATCATCGGGAAATCGACGCCGTAATTGCTGTGGCAGAACTCGGCAATGTCCTTGGACTGTTCCAGTTCCTGGAAGAAATCGTCGCTGGGGAAGCCGAGCACCACCACGCCGCGGCTGCGGTATTGCTGCCACAGCGTCTGCAGCTGGGCAAACTGCGGCGTGAAACCGCACTCGCTGGCGGTGTTGACCACCACGATGGTCTTGTCCTGATACTGGCACAGGTCGGTGCTGCCGCCGGTCAGGCGCGGCACCCGGTAATCCAGCAGCGGCGGGCAGGCCGCCTGTGCCAGCGGTGCCGCCAGCAGCAGCCACAGCCACCATGATTGCTTGCGCATCAGCCTGTCCACCCCGCCTTGCGGCTTAGAGCCGTGTTCACGATCTCGCGAGCTAGCGCGAGACAAGACGAAAACGGCTGGGGAAGCGGAGTTGACATGGGGTCAATGAGCATTCCAAAACCGTTTTCAACGCCGTATCGCCCGCTTGAGATCAGTCGCAGCAGATCATGAACAGGCGCTCAGCCCTGGTCCTGGGCGGCCATGTCGGCGCGCACCTGGTCCATGTCCAGATCACGTACCGCCTGCACCAGTTGCTCGAACTGCGGCGCCATCATCGCGCCGGCCTGGTGGAACACCACGATACCGTCCTTCAGCGCCATCAGCGTCGGGATGGAACGGATCTTGAAGTGGGCGGCCAGCTCCTGCTCGTCCTCGGTGTTGATCTTGGCGAACACGATGTCGCCGTGTTTTTCCGCCGCCGCCTCGAAGATCGGGCCGAACGACTTGCACGGGCCGCACCACGGCGCCCAGAAGTCGAGAATCACCATGCCGTCGCCCTCGACGGTGTCGTTAAAGGTATCAGCGGTGATGTTGACGTAGCTCATGCGGGTTTCCTGACAGGGTAAGCGATGGCAAAGGCCATCCATACCCTGCAAGATGGCATCTTGCCCGGCAAACACAAGCTTTTCGAGAATCGAATTTTTCTATCGGGACGATAGCGGCTCGAACCTCCCCACCTGCGCGGACAAGGTTGGCCGCAAAGGCTACAAGGCATCCAGCGGGCTGGCCACGCCGCGCCCGCCCTTGTTCAGCACATGGGTGTAGATCATCGTGGTCGTCACATCGGCATGGCCGAGCAGCTCCTGTACCGTGCGAACCGCTCGAAATCCACATCCTTCACCCGCAAGCGCAGACACTCCATCAGCCGCATCCCCGTGCCATACAGCAGGCGCAGCTGCAAGGCATGCACACCCGCCACCTGCGCCACCTCACGCTGTGTCAGTACCACCGGCAGCCGCGCCGGACGCTTGGCACGCACCACCTCGTCCAGCCACGGCAGCTGAATCTCCAGCACCTCGCGGTATAAAAACAGCAAGGCCAACAGTGCCTAGTTCTGTGTCGATGCCGATACCTGGCCATCTACCGCCAGATAGGTGAGGAAGGCCGTGACCTCGGCCGCCCCCATCTCGCTCGGATGGCGCAAATGGTGAAAGTGCACGAATCGTCGTACCCAATCCACATAGAAACGCTCGGTACGTAGGCTGTAATGCCTGAACCGCAAACGTGCACGCAGCAAATCGAGCAAATGCGGCTGCGCAGTCCCGTCCTGATGTGTATTTTCTGGCATGACACCACCACAAGCCCTGAAAAACAAGGAAATATGCCAAAGCCATTAACAGATATACACAGCCGCAACCGAAATAGACAGCCGAAAGTATGGTTTCGCCAGACGCGGATACCAAAACAGCCCCGTCTGGCTGTGTACTTCGCCAGTCCATCTATCGCCAAAGTGTTGCCCGCCAAGAATTTATCGAAATATCATGGCGTGATATACACATCAACCAAAGAAATAGATACCTGAACAGGTGTCTATTACACGTTAGCATTAAGGATAGCCAAGTGCTCAAGCCAGTAGTACAAGAAGAAACCACCGGATGCGGAATAGCATCAGTTGCCAACATTCTTGGTAAAACCTATTCAGAGATGAAGGCCATGGCCAATGCTATGGGTATCCACGCCTCGGATAAATCGTTGTGGTCGGATACCCAGCATGTCCGGCGTATGCTTTTCAGCGCGGGAATGGAAACGTCCATCGATGAAAGTCCATTTGAATCTTGGGATGCATTACCCGACCTAGCCTTGTTGTCCATTAAACATCATCAGGAAGAAGGTAAAAACTTCTGGCACTGGGTTGTGTTCAAGCGCGTCAACGGCCAACCTTTCGTACTGGACTCGGCGGATTACCTGCCTTCCAATGTCCGCCAAGATTTCGATGCTATGCAGCCCAAATGGTTTATCAAGGTCACAAATGCATAACACTACGCTCAACCCCGTTCGCTTCGCTCTCTGGACGCTGCGCGATAAAGCGCCGCGTAGCGCCCCTTACCTACAACGTTAGGGGTCGCAAAGTGAAATTACGGACGACTGCGCTACAGCGCCAGAACCGACGGCAGACGCAAGATTCGGCGCAAACATCTCTGGCCAAATGGCAGTCCATTGCCACCATCGCTGCGTCGATCGCAATACCGCTTATCCTCGCGGTCTTCGGGTTCCTAGTACAACGTCAGCTTGCAACCGAAGGGCTAAAGAAAGACTACGTTCAAATTGCAACAAGCATTCTCAAGGAGAATCCGAACGGTCAAGAGAAGGAACTAAGAGCTTGGGCCGTAGAAGTCTTGGATCGAAATGCCGAAATTCCATTTTCCAAGAATGCCAAGGCAAGCCTAGAGAAGGGATTTCCACTTGTTCGCAGTCAACTTGTTTTCCCCGCCCCACCTGAACCGTGTATGAAACCACCGGAGAAACTTCGGCTCGATACTTTGGTTAAGTCGACAATGAAAGGGGAATATCTTGAGATCGACGATCAAAAGCAATTCGTAATTGATGTCGTTACCGAGAGCGGAAAAGCAGAACAAACATCCCTTCGCTTGACCTGTCTGCAGACGTGGATTCGAGAAATCAAGAAGAGTACAGATGAGTTTAACGCGAAGGAGTATGGCCTCACGCCAGCTGCACCAAGTGCTTCAGAACAGAGTAGCCCCGCAAAGTCGAACCCTAACCCTGCGGTGCAGGGTTAGGCATTAAATCTTGCGGCCAACGTTCCGGTTGCCGGATTGTTGACTAGGGTTTCATCAGGCCGATGCCACATGATGGCGATTCAGCAGAAAACGAGGCGATGGCAGATGCCGCCGGGCGACGGCTTCTGCTGTAGCGGGGGCTATTTCTTGTGACAAATCCGCCAGCACTGGTGGATCTTCTTGTTACGGAAGTCCTCCGGCACCGATTGTGCGCTGATGTCCTGCACCGCGTAGTCGGCAATCAGGCGTTCGTCCAGCGTAAAGCTGCGCAGGTTGTTGGAGAAGTACAGCACGCCGTCCGGCGCCAGCAGCCGCATCGCGCCATCGACCAGCTTGACCTGGTCGCGCTGCACGTCCAGCTCGTCCATCATCTTCTTGGAGTTGGAGAAGCTGGGCGGGTCCATCACGATCAGGTCGAACTGCTTGCCGGCAAAGGCGGCGTCTTCCAGATACTGGAACACGTCGTCGCGGATCAGCTGGTGCTTGGCCGGGTCCAGGCCGTTGAGCTCGAAATTGCGCCGGCTCCACGCCTGGTAGGTATTGGACAGGTCGACGGTTTCGCTGCTGACCGCGCCACCGTTGGCCGCATACACGGTAAAGCTGCCGGTGTAGGCGAACAGGTTGAGGAAGCGCTTGCCGGCGGCCTCGTCGCGTACCCGCTTGCGGGTGTTGCGGTGATCGAGAAACAGGCCGGTGTCGAGATAGGCGTCGAGGTTGACCCAGAAGCGCTGCCCCTGCTCGGCCACCACGAAGTCCTCGCCATCGCGGCCGGTCTTCTCATACTGGCTTTCGCCCTTCTGGCGGCGCCGAGTCTTCAGCGCGATGTTCCACAGCGGCACGCCGGTGATGTCGCTGATCGCCTGCTGCACCGCGGCGATCCACGCCACGTACTCGGATTCCTCGATCTGCCAGCCGGTGTCGTATTCCTGCAGGTGGATGCGCTGGCCGTAGACATCGATGATCAGCGGAAACTGCGGCACGTCGCGGTCGTAGACGCGCCAGGCGTCCAGCTCGTTGCGGCGCGCCCATTTGGCGTAGTGCTTGTAGTTCTTGGCAAGCCGGTTGGCAAAGGCGGAAACGTCAACCATGCAACTTCCTTTTCAATAAAAACCAAACGCCGGAACATGTCCGGCGCCTATTCAGCTCTCGGTGGCGGCCAGGGTTGGCCGCACGGCTAGTCGTTGTTCAGCGCGGCCTGCTGCCGTTCATGATAGGCCACCAGGCGGCGGTATACCGGTTCCGGCACGTACTGGCGGATCATCTGTTCCCAGCCCTGCGGCCCCATCAGTCCCTTGACCATGGTGGAGGATACCTCGGCGTACTCGCGCGGCGGCAGCAGGAAGATGGTGGTGATGTCGGCGTGCAGGTCGGAATTGATGTAGCGCATGGTGCGCTCGTACTCGTAGTCGCTGGCGGTGCGGATGCCGCGAATGATGTAGTTGGCTTCAATGCTCTGCGCGTAGTTGACCAGGAACTGGTTCTCGAATACCTCGACCCGCAGCTTGGAAAAGCCGCGCGTCACCGCACGCAGCATGTCCAGACGCTCGTCCACGCTGAAGGTGCAATGTTTTTCCGGATTGACGCCGATGGCCACCACCACCTCGTCAAACAGTTCCACGGCCTCGCGAATCATCCACAAATGCCCGTTGGTCACCGGGTCAAAACTACCGGCATAGACGGCGCGCTTCAATTGATGCTTTCCTTTGCGACTATTTGTCATGGCGGAATGTAGCGTGGCTAGGGATGGTGGACAAGGTATTTTTGCTGCATTGCAAAAATAAAAGCACCGGCGCGGTGCAGTAACGCATCACGCCGGTGCGGCACTCCATTGCAGAATATCAGGCGTTGATGGTTTCCGCATGATGGCACGCCACTTCGCGGCCTTCCAGGCTGCGCAATTGCGGTACTTCCTTGCCGCACAGATCGGTCGCGTAGGGGCAGCGCTTGTGGAAGGCGCAGCCGCTTGGCGGATTGAGCGGGCTGGGCAGCTCGCCGTGGATCTTGATCTTGATGCTGCGGTCTTCCGGATAGATCGACGGTGTCGCCGACAGCAGCGCCTGGGTATAGGGATGCAGCGGCTTGGCGTAGATCACCTCCTTGCTGCCCACCTCCACCGCGCGGCCGAGGTACATCACCATCAGGTCGTCGGCGACGTGCTCCACCACCGCCAGGTTGTGCGAGATGAACACGTAGGCGGTGTTGAACTCTTCCTGCAGGTCCATGAACAGGTTCAGCACCTGCGCCTGGATCGACACGTCCAGTGCCGAGGTCGGCTCGTCGGCAATCACGATCTGCGGCTGCAGCATCATGGCGCGGGCGATGGCGATGCGCTGGCGCTGGCCGCCGGAGAACATGTGCGGGTAGCGGTAGTAGTGCTCCGGGCGCAGGCCGACGCGCTTCATCATCGCCTTAACCTTGTCCTCGCGCTGCTGCGCCGTCAGCTTGGTGTTGATCAGCAGCGGCTCGCCCAGCTGGTCGCCAACCTTCTGCCGCGGGTTGAGCGAGGCGTACGGGTTCTGGAACACCATCTGCACCTTGCTGCGCAGTGCCTTCAGCGCGGCTTTGCCAGCGCTGGCGATGTCGACACCGTCCAGCACCAGCGAACCGGCGGTCGGCGCCTCGATCAGCGTCAGCTGCCGCGCCAGCGTGGACTTGCCGCAGCCGGATTCGCCGACCACCGCCAGCGTCTTGCCGGCCTGCAGTTCAAACGACACGCCATTCAGCGCCTTGACCACGGCCTTCGGTTTCATGAAGCCCTGCGACACCTCGTAGTGACGGGTCAGGTCGCGAGCCTGCAATACAGTCTGGCTCATGGGGCCTCCTTCTTCTCGAATAGCGGGTAGAAGCAACGCACGGCACCATGCTCGTGCGCGGTGATGCCGGGGCGCTCGGCACGGCAGCGTTCCTGCACGTACGGGCAGCGCGGCGACAGCAGGCAACCGCTGGGGCGGTCGTACTGGCCGGGCACGATGCCGGGCAGGGTCACCAGCCGGCGTGCACCCTTGCTGTGTTCCGGAATGGAGGACAACAGCGCGTTGGTATAAGGATGCACCGGGTGACGGAACAGCTGCGGCACGCGGCCTTCCTCGGCTACCTGGCCGGCGTACATCACCGCCACGCGGTGCGCCACCTCGGCAATCACCGCCAGATCGTGGGTGATCATCAGCAGTGCCATATTGCGTTCTTTTTGCAGGTTGACCAGCAGGTCCATGATCTGCGCCTGGATGGTGACGTCCAGCGCGGTGGTCGGCTCATCGGCAATCAGCAGCTTGGGGTTACAGGCCAGTGCCACCGCGATCATCACGCGCTGGCTCATACCACCGGACAGCTGGTGCGGGTAGGCTTCGAGACGGGTCTTCGCCGCCGGAATCTCCACCAGTTCCATCAGCTCCAGTGCGCGCGCCTTCAGCTCGGCGCCGCGCAGGCCCTGGTGCACCTTCAGCACTTCCATGATCTGGTAGCCGACGGTATAGCTCGGGTTGAGCGAGGTCATCGGGTCCTGGAAGATCATGGCGATGTCCTTGCCCACGATCTTGCGGCGTTCCCGCGCGCTGATGGTGAGCAGGTTCTTGCCGTCGAAGGTCAGTTCATCGGCGACGATGCGGCCCTGCCCTTCCAGCAGGCCCATCATCGCCATCATGGTTACCGACTTGCCGGAGCCGGATTCGCCGACGATGCCGACAATCTCGCCCTGGTCGACCGACAGGTCCAGCCCTTCCACGGCGCGGAACGGGTTTTTCTCGGAGCCGAACTCGACCGAGAGGTTCTTGATTTGCAACAGACTCATGATTTTCCCTTACGCCGCGCGCTTCATTTTCGGGTCCAGCGCATCGCGCAGGCCGTCGCCCATCAGGTTGATCGACAACACAGAGACCAGGATGGTCAGACCCGGCAGGGTTACCACCCACCAGGCGCTGTCCATGTAGTCACGCGCCGAGGCCAGCATGGTGCCCCACTCCGGTGTCGGCGGCTGTACGCCGAGGCCGAGGAAGCCCAGGGCGGCGATTTCCAGGATGGCGGAGGAAAAGCTCATGGTGGCGTGCACGATCAGCGGCGCCATGCAGTTGGGCAGCACGGTGACGAACATCAGACGGAACAGGCCGGCACCGGCAACGCGCGAGGCGGTCACGTAGTCACGGTTCAGTTCGGTCATCGCCGAGGCACGCGTCAGCCGCACGTAGGCCGGCAGCGACACCACGGCAATGGCGATCATCGCGTTGACCAGACCTGGCCCGAGGATGGCCATGATCGCCACCGCCAGCAGCAGCGACGGCAAGGCCATCATCACGTCCATCAGGCGCATGATCAGGGTGCCCAGCGCCTTGGGGAAGAAGGCGGCCAGCAGGCCCATCACCACGCCGGGAATCAGCGCCATCACCACCGATACCAGACCGATCAGCAGCGACAGGCGCGCACCGTAGATCAGGCGCGACAGGATGTCGCGGCCAAGCTCATCGGTGCCGAGCAGGAACTGGCTGCTGCCACCCACGGCCCAGGCCGGCGGTGTCAGGAAGTAGTCGCGGAACTGTTCGATCGGGTCATACGGCGCGATCCACGGCGCAAACAGCGCACAGAAAGCGACGATGGACATGAACACCAGCCCGGCGACGGCGCCCTTGTTGTGGGAGAAGCCCTGCCAGAACTCCTTGAGCGGCGAAGGATAGCCGGCGGCCAGCTCTTCGAGCGGCGCCGCAGCGGGCGCAGTAGAAATGGATGTCATTGCTCGCCTCTTACTTGGCATGACGGATGCGCGGGTTCGCGATGCCGTACAGGATGTCTACGATGAAGTTGGTGACGATCACCAGCGTGGCCACGATCAGGATGCCGTTCTGCACCACCGGGTAGTCGCGGCGGCCGATGGCGTCGATCAGCCACTTGCCGATGCCGGGCCAGGAGAAGATGGTCTCGGTCAGCACCGCACCACCCATCAGAGTGCCCACCTGCAGCCCGATCACGGTCAGCACCGGGATCAGCGCGTTACGCAGGGTGTGGATGAAGATCACGCGTGCCGGCGACAGGCCCTTGGCGCGGGCGGTGCGCACGTAGTCTTCGCGCAGCACTTCCAGCATCGACGAGCGCGTCATCCGCGCGATCACCGCCAGCGGGATGGTGCCCAGCACGATGGCAGGCAGGATCAGGTGCATCACCGCATCCTTGAAGGCGCCGGCGTTGTATTCGGGATCGGCCATTTCGGCGCGCCAGGCGTCGATCAGCATGAAGCCGGTCTGAGGCTGCACGTCAAAGGCAAGATCGAGGCGGCCGGAAACCGGGGTCCAGCCCAGCTGTACCGAGAACAGCATGATCAGGATCAGGCCCCACCAGAAGATCGGCATCGAGAAGCCGGTCAGCGAGATGCCCATCACGCCGTGGTCGAAGATGGAGCCGCGCTTGATCGCCGCCACCACGCCGGCCAGCAGGCCACAGACGGTGGCGAACACCAGCGCGCACAGCGCCAGTTCCAGCGTCGCCGGGAACAGGGTGGTGAATTCGCTCCACACGCTTTGCTGGGTTTTCAGCGAGGCGCCCAGGTTGCCCTGGAACAGGTTGCTGATGTAGTCGAAGTACTGGATATACAGCGGCTGATCCAGACCCAGACGCTTCATCGCCGCCGCGTGCAGGGCGGGGTCAAGCGAACGCTCCCCCATCATCACTTCGATGGGATCGCCCGGGATCATGCGGATCAGGCTGAAGGTAATCAGCGTGATGCCGAAAAATGTCGGAATCAGTACGCCAAGACGACGCAGGATAAAGAAAAACATGTGAAGGTCTCCCGTACACGCACAAGACTGGCGTGACGTATTGCTGCAAGAGACAGGGAACGGGAACAGCAGGAAGGAAAGCGGAAGGGGTGCCGGGCGACGTAGCTGCATCTGACCACCCACCTACACCAGATGCAATCGCCGCCACGGCAAGACGCACTTTACGGATCGCACGCCGTGACCGCCTTGATGCAGGTCAATCACGAGACATCAACCCACCGCTGCCGCGCCCCGACTTTCCTTTTGCATAAACCGTTCGCCTGATAATGAACAAGGAGGGGCCAAAGGCGCCCTCCTTGCCATTCACCCGGACCAGCCGGGCGATACCGCGAACTTACTTGACGCTAACACCCTTGAAGGAATAGTCGCCGAACGGGCTGATCTTGAAGCCGTTCACTTCCTTGCGCATCGGCTGGTTCACCACCGAGTGGGCGATGGTCGACCATGGCATGTCTTTCTTGAAGATTTCCTGGGCCTTCGCGTACATGGCGGTGCGCTGCTTCAGGTCGGTGCTCTTGCGGGCGCCCAGCACTTCCTTGTCGAAGGCCTTGCTGCAGTAGCGCGCGTAGTTGGAACCGCCGATGGCTTCGCAAGTCAGCAATACGCCGAGGAAGTTGTCCGGGCTGGCGTAGTCGCCGGTCCAGCCGATCAGGCCGGCATCATGCTCGCCGTTCTTCATGCGCTTGAGGTATTCGCCCCACTCGTAGGAAGTGATCTTGGCCTTGACGCCGATCTTGGCCCAGTCGGCCTGGATCATTTCCGCCATCAGCTTGGCGTTCGGGTTGTACGGACGCTGTACCGGCATCGCCCACAGGGTGATTTCAAAGCCGTTCGGGTAGCCGGCCTTGGCCAGCAGGGCCTTGGCCTTGGCGATATCGGTTGGCTGGTTGCGCAGCGACTTGTTGTACGACCACAAGGATGCCGGGAACGGGTTGGCCGCTTCCTGGCCCTGGCCCTGGTACACGGCATCGATGATCGCCTTGCGGTTGATGGCCATGTCCAGTGCCTGGCGCACTTCCAGCTTCTTCAGTTGCGGCTTTTCAACGTTGTAGGCGAGGTAGCCGATGTTGAAGCCCGGAGCGGACAGCATCTTCAGCGACGGATCAGCCTTCATGCCGGCCAGATCCTGTGGCTTAGGATAGGACATGATCTGGCATTCGCCGGCCTTCATCTTCTGCGCACGTACCGACGGGTCGGTGGTGATCGCGAAAATCAGGTTGTCGACCTTGACGTCGCCTTTTTTCCAGTACTGCTTGTTGGCCGCATAACGGATCTGCGCGTCTTTCTGGTAGCGCTTCAGGATGAACGGACCAGTGCCGACCGGCTGCTGGTTGATCATCGACGCCTTGCCTTCCTTCATCAGCTTGTCGCCGAATTCGGCAGACAGGATCGACGCGAACGGCATCGCGATCTTGGCCAGCAGGTCGGCATCCGGAGCCTTCAGCTTGAACACCACGGTGTACGGATCGGTCTTCTCGACGGCGGTGATGTTGCTGTCCAGGCCGGTATCGGAGGCGTACGGGAATTCAACGTTGTACGCTTTGCGGAACGGATGGTTCTTGTCGATCATCCGCATGAAGCTGAACACCACGTCATCGGCGTTGAAATCGCGGGACGGGGTGAAGTATTCGGTCGTGTGGAACTTGACGCCCTTGCGCAGCTTGAAGGTGTAAGTCAGGCCGTCCGGCGACGAAGTCCACGACTCGGCCAGACCCGGCTCGATATTGGTGGAGCCGGCCTTGAACTCGATCAGGCGGTTGAACATGGCGTGACCGGCAGCGTCAAAGGTAGAGCCGCCAGTGTATTGTGCGGAATCAAAGCCCTCAGGGCTGGCTTCGGAGCAGTAGATCAGGGTCCCTGCAGCCTGGGCGGCGGATGCCGCGGCAGTCAGACCGGCGGCCAGCAAAAGGTGTTTAGCAACTCGCATAGTTTCTCTATTCCTTATTGTGTTTTTAATGACGGCGTTGATACGCCTCCATGTTCCGGGCTGACGGGCCGCTCGTTTTCCGCTGCCATCCTGACGGACGACCGCGGCAAAGCCCTTCCCGATTACGACATGCAACTAACAAGCCGATAACGTTCTACGTGTATGGCTGGCAGCAGCATGTTTGAGTTGACTTTATACCGATCGCTGCAACGGAGCATCAGAAAAAGCACACCTCAGCCCAAGTAAAAAAACTGCGAACCGGGCAAAGTCTGCCGGCTGCGGCGCAGTATTTCACAGCCAACCTATCACATCCACTAAGTTATTATCATCATCAATGTGATTTTGTTATAGGATTTTGCTTTCACTTTTCCAGGGCCGCGGCATGATCCGTTTTCGCCAAATTGAGGCATTCCGCTCGTTAATGGACACCGGCACCACGGTGGGCGCGGCGCGGCGCATGCACATCACCCAGCCGGCGGTCAGCCGCCTGATCGCCGACCTGGAGGCCGACCTCGGCTTCCGCCTGTTCAACCGCACCAAGGGCCGCATGGAACCAACCACCGCGGCGGTGCGCTTCCAGCTGGCGGTAGAAGAGAATTTCCTCGGCCTCGAACGCCTGCGCAAGGCCGCCGAAACCATCCGCAAGGACGAGACCCAGGCGCTGAGCGTCGCCTGCATGCCGGTACTGTCCACCACGCTTTTACCGTTGATTTTAAAAGAGTTTTTCAGGATGCAGCCGGATGTACCGGTCAACATCGACTCGGTCGGCAATGCCGAGGTACTGGTGCGACTGCAGGACCTGAAAGTGGACGTCGCACTCAGCCTCGCCTTCCCCGCGATCGCCGGCATCGAGGTGGAACCGATCCTGCAGGCCGAGGTGCTGTGCGCGCTGCCGGCCGGACACCGACTGTGCGACAGGGACGTGATCACCCCGGCCGACCTCGCCGGCGAGAACGTGATCGGCTGGATACCCAACCGCCCGCTCAGCCAGGGACAGGAAGACAAGTACTTCCCGCAAGGCATTGAAAAGCCTAGGTTTCCGATCCGCACCCACACCTCGCACACCCGCTACGCGATGGTGGCGCACGGTCTCGGCGTCTCCATTGTCGAGCCGTTTGGCGCCCAAGTATGGGAGAAACATGGCGTTGTCGTAAAGCCATTCCAGACCGAGGCGACCCACGATTACGTGCTGGCCTACCCCAGCACCGGCCGCCGCTCCACTCTGGTGCATGACTTCCGCACCGCCACCATGAAAGTGATCCAGGACCCGGCGCTGGTGCCATGGCAACATGCCGCCAACCACTAAAAAAAGCCGCAAAAAATGCCACCGTAAACTGTGGCATTTTAGTGACACTTAAATTTTGCCACTCAGCATTTGCGCAGGATCACGCTACCCACCGAGTAACCGGCACCGAATGACGACAGCACGCCAAGCTCGCCGGTGACCATGTCCTCGTGATGCAGGTGCAGCGCGATCACCGAGCCGGCGGAGCTGGTATTGGCGTAGCGGTCGAGAATCACCGGCGCCTCGGTGGCATCGGCGTCGCGCCCCAGCACGCGGCGCGCAATCAGCTGGTTCATGCTCAGGTTGGCCTGGTGCAGCCAGAAGCGCTTCACGTCGCCAGGCTGGATGGCCTGGCTGTCCAGGTGCGCGACGATGTGTTCGCCCACCATCGGACACACCTCTTTAAATACCTTGCGCCCCTGCTGCACAAACAGCTTGTCCAGTGCGCCGATGCCGCGCTCGTCGCAACGATTGAGGAAGCCGAAGTTGTTGCGGATATTGTTGGAGAACAGCGTCGCCAGCTTGCAGTCCACCACCTCGAAGCGCTGTGCCGCCGTGGCCAGCTCGGCACGCTCCAGCAGCACCGCGGTGCAGGCATCGCCGAAGATGAAATGGCTGTCGCGGTCGCGGAAGTTGAGGTGCGCCGAGCAGATCTCCGGGTTCACCATCAGCACCGCGCGCGCCTGGCCGCTGGCGATGGCGCTGACCGCAGTCTGGATGCCGAAGGTGGCCGAGGAGCAGGCCACGTTCATGTCGAAGGCGTAGCCGCTGATGCCCAATGCCTGCTGCACCTCGATCGACAGCGCCGGGTACGGCCGCGGCATATTGGAGCAGGCCACGATCACCATGTCGATGTCGGCCGCCGTGCGCCCGGCGCGGGCCAGCGCCTCGCGCGCCGCCGCCACCGCCATCTCCGCCTGCACCGACAGCGCGTCGTTGTCGCGCTCGGGCAGCGATGGCGCCATGCGCCGGCTGTCGAGCACGCCGGCGGCGTCCATCAGGTAGCGCTGCTTGATGCCGGAAGCCTTCTCGATGAATTCGGCGCTGGATTCGGTCAGCGCCGCGATCTCGCCGCCGGCGATCTGCGCCGCGTGGGCGGCGTTGAAGTCGGCGACGTACTGGTTGAAGGCCACCACCAGGGCCTCGTTGCTGACGGCGTGGGGCGGGGTAAACAGGCCGGTGCCGCTGATGACAACCTTATACATAGAGAATCCTTCGGCGTGTGCGCTATGGCAGCTAAAATTCAAACAATTGTTTGTGCGAATCATACACCAGTCGCGGCGGAAAAATCCCGGCCACGCGCAGCAAAGCGCGTTATAATCACGCGCTAGCCTGCCCCGGCCCTTGCGGCCAACCCTTGCCAGACGGCACTCCCGATACCACAGTCCCGTGGAACCAAGACCCGTAATAGTTGACTAAATTACTCGGATTTAGGGTATAATCGCCACAACTATTCAGGGAGCCTTTCACCATGCGCTTGACCACCAAAGGCCGCTTTGCCGTAACAGCCATGCTGGACCTCGCCCTGCGCGAAGCAAACGGTCCGGTGACACTGGCCGGCATCAGCGAGCGCCAGGGCATTTCCCTGTCGTATCTCGAGCAACTATTTGGCAAGCTGCGCCGCTCGCAGCTGGTAGACAGCGTGCGCGGCCCCGGTGGCGGCTACACGCTGGCGCGCACCGTGCAGGAAATCTCCGTCGCCGACATCATCGTCGCGGTCGACGAATCGGTGGATGCCACCCAGTGCGGTGGCCGCGAGAACTGTCACGACAACCACCGCTGCATGACACACGACCTGTGGACCAACCTGAACCTGACCATTTTCGACTACCTGTCGAAGGTCAGCCTGGCCAGCCTGGTCGACGCGCAGCGCGCCAAAGAAACCTGCGTAGTAATAGATCAACGCCCACAACGCCGTAATGGCACCTGTAGCGAGCCTCTCGCCGGCACCATCTGACCGTCGACCTCGTGGAGAACCCGTAATGAGCGAGCTGAAACACCCCATTTACCTCGATTACTCCGCGACCACGCCGGTCGACCCGCGTGTGGCGGAGGTAATGATCCCGTTCCTGACCGAAAACTTCGGCAACCCGGCATCGCGTAGCCACGCCTACGGCTGGACCGCCGAGGAAGCGGTGGAAAACGCCCGCGCCCAGGTCGCTGCCCTCGTGAACTGCGATCCGAAAGAAATCGTGTGGACCTCCGGTGCCACCGAATCGATCAACCTCGCGCTGAAAGGCGCCGCCCAGTTCTACAAGAGCAAGGGCAAGCACCTGATCACGCTGAAGACCGAACACAAGGCCACGCTGGACACCATGCGCGAGCTGGAACGCCAGGGCTTCGAGGTTACCTACCTCGACGTGCAGGACAACGGCCTGCTCGACCTCGCGGCACTGGAAGCGGCACTGCGTCCGGACACCATCCTGGTCTCCGTGCTGTTCGTGAACAACGAAATCGGCGTGATCCAGGACATCCCGGCCATCGGCGAAATGCTGCGCAGCCGCGGTATCCTGCTGCACGTGGATTCGGCGCAGGCCACCGGCAAGATCGACATCGACCTCGACAAGCTCAAGGTCGACCTGATGAGCTTCTCCGCGCACAAGACCTACGGCCCGAAAGGCATCGGCGCGCTGTACATCCGCCGCAAGCCGCGCGTGCGCCTGGAAGCGCAGATGCACGGTGGTGGCCACGAGCGCGGTTTCCGCTCCGGCACCCTGGCCACGCACCAGATCGCCGGCATGGGTGAAGCCTACCGCATCGCCCGTGAAAGCATGCACGCCGAGAACGAGCGCATCCGCATGCTGCGCGACCGCCTGTGGGCCGGCCTGCAAGGCATCGAGGAAACCTACCTCAACGGCGACATCGACGCCCGCGTGCCGCACAACCTGAACGTGAGCTTCAACTTCGTCGAAGGCGAAAGCCTGATCATGGCGATCAAGGACCTGGCGGTATCGTCCGGCTCCGCCTGTACCTCGGCCTCGCTGGAACCGTCCTACGTGCTGCGTGCACTGGGCCGCAACGACGAACTGGCGCACAGCTCGATCCGCTTCTCCATCGGCCGCTTCACCACCGAAGCCGATGTCGACTACGCGATCAAGCTGCTGCAGGAAAAGATCGGCAAGCTGCGCGAGATGTCCCCGCTGTGGGAGATGTTCAAGGACGGCGTCGACCTCAACAGCATCGAATGGGCTGCACACTAACAGATGGCATGATGCGGCCAACCTTGCACCGGCCGGCCGCATCGACAAGGAGAAAATCATGGCATACAGCGACAAGGTAATGGACCACTACGAGAACCCGCGTAACGTGGGGGCTTTTGACAAGGGCGACGAATCGGTCGGCACCGGCATGGTCGGCGCCCCGGCCTGTGGCGACGTGATGAAGCTGCAAATCAAGGTCAACGAACAGGGCGTGATCGAAGACGCCAAGTTCAAGACCTACGGCTGTGGCTCCGCCATTGCCTCCAGCTCGCTGGTGACCGAATGGGTCAAGGGCAAGACGCTGGACCAGGCGATGGCGCTGAAGAACACCGAAATCGCCGAAGAACTGGCCTTGCCACCGGTCAAGATCCACTGCTCGATCCTGGCCGAAGACGCGATCAAGGCGGCCGTCGCCGACTACAAGCAAAAGCACGCTAAATGATTCCGGGCGGCCGTGGCCGCCCTCTTAATCCTGAAGGCAAACGCACTATGGCTATCACGCTTTCCGAAAACGCCGCCCGTCACGTCAGCAACTTTATCGCCAAGCGCGGCAAGGGTCTGGGCGTCCGCCTCGGCGTCAAGACTTCCGGCTGTTCCGGCATGGCCTACAAGCTGGAGTTCGTCGATGTCGCCAGCGATGACGACATCGCGTTCGAGAGCTTCGGCGTCAAGGTGTTCACCGACGCCAAGAGCCTCGCCTACCTTGACGGCACCGAGCTGGACTACACCAAGGAAGGCCTCAACGAAGGCTTCAAGTTCAACAACCCGAACGTGAAAAACGAATGCGGTTGTGGCGAGAGCTTCAACGTCTGATTTCCTTGCCGTGCTGACGGCCCCTGTCTGACAGGGGCCGCAGTCGCGTCCCGAGCCCGCCTCGGGTGTTGCCCGCAGAAAGCCTCCATGACCGCCGACCTGTTCTCCGATTTCCAGCAGGACCACTTTGCCCTGTTCGGCCTGCCGCGCCGCTTTGCGCTGGACGGCGCCGCGCTGGACACGCTGTGGCGTACCGCCGCGGCGCAGGTGCATCCGGACCGTTTCGCCAGCGCCGGCGATGCCGAAAAGCGCGTCGCGCTGATGGCCGCCACCCGCGTCAACGAAGCCTACCAGACGCTGAAATCACCGCTGGCGCGCGCGCGCTACCTGCTGCGACTGGCCGGTGTCGACACCGCCGAGGAAACCAACACCAGCATGCCGCCGGCCTTCCTGATGGCGCAGATGGAATGGCGCGAAGCGATCGAGGACGCCCGCCACGGCCATGACGTCGACGCGCTGGAACGGCTGTCGCGCCAGCTGCGCCAGGACGTACGCGCGATGGAAGACGAGCTGGGTACCGCGCTGGATGAGCAGCACGACCACGCCAGCGCCGCGCTCCTGGTGCGCAAGCTGCGCTTTCTGGAAAAGCTGGATCAGGAAATCGGCGACGCCATCGAGGCGTTGCTGTTTTGAGCATACCCAAGGTTGGCCGCAATACCGCGGCCAGCCCGGATCATTGAATAAAGAGTAGCTAGCAGCCATGGCCCTACTGCAAATCGCCGAACCCGGCTTATCCGCCGCCCCGCACCAGCACCGTCTGGCGGTCGGGATCGACCTTGGCACCACCAACTCGCTGGTCGCCACCGTGAAAAGCGGTGCCGCCACAGTGCTGCCGGACGAACACGGCCGCAGCCTGCTGCCGTCGGTGGTGCGCTACCGCGACGACGGCCGCACCATCGTCGGTTTCGAGGCGCAGGCGGAACAGAGCCGCGACCCGAACAACACCATCGTGTCGGTGAAACGCTTCATGGGCCGCGGCCTGGCCGACCTGCTGGACGTGGCGCGCAGCCCGTACCGCTTCGTCGACGCGCCGGGCATGGTGCAGCTGGTGACCCGCGCCGGCCACAAGAGTCCGGTGGAGGTGTCCGCCGACATCCTGAGGACCCTGCGTGAACGCGCCGAGGCCAGCCTCGGCGGCGAGCTGATCGGCGCGGTGATCACCGTGCCGGCCTACTTCGACGACGCGCAGCGCCAGGCGACCAAGGACGCCGCACGTCTGGCCGGCCTCAACGTGCTGCGCCTCCTGAACGAGCCGACCGCTGCCGCCATCGCCTACGGGCTGGATAACGGCGCCGAGGGCACCTACGTGGTGTACGACCTCGGCGGCGGCACCTTCGACGTGTCGGTGCTGGCGCTGACCCGCGGCGTGTTCGAGGTGCTGGCCACCAGCGGCGACTCTTCGCTCGGCGGCGACGACTTCGACCACCGCATCTACTGCTGGATCCTGGAACAGGCCGGCCTGCACGGCCTGTCCGCGCACGACACCCGCCTGCTGCTGACCCGCGCCCGCGAGGCGAAGGAAGCACTGACCGAGCACGCCGACACCCGCATCACCGCGCTGTTGTCCGACGGCCAGACCATCGACCTGCAACTGTCGCAGGCCACCTTCCACGCCATCAGCAAGACGCTGATCGACAAGACGCTGCTGCCGGTACGCAAGGCGCTGCGCGACGCCAAGATCGGCGCCGAGGACGTCAAGGGCGTGGTGATGGTCGGCGGCGCCACCCGCATGCCGCAGGTACAAAAAGCCGTCGGTGATTTCTTCGGCACCCCGCCGCTGACCAACCTCGACCCGGACAAGGTGGTGGCGCTCGGCGCCGCCATCCAGGCCAACGTGCTGGCCGGCAACAAGGGCGACGACGAGTGGCTGCTGCTGGACGTGATCCCGCTGTCGCTGGGGCTGGAAACCATGGGCGGCCTCACCGAGAAGATCATCCCGCGCAACAGCACCATCCCGATCGCGCGGGCGCAGGAATTCACCACCTTCAAGGACGGCCAGACCGCCCTCTCCGTGCACATCCTGCAGGGCGAGCGCGAACTGGTGTCCGATTGCCGCAGCCTGGCCAAGTTCGTGCTGCGCGGCATTCCGCCGATGGTGGCCGGCGCCGCGCGCATCCGCGTCACCTTCCAGGTCGACGCCGACGGCCTGCTGGCGGTGACCGCACGCGAGATGATCTCCGGCGTCGAGGCCAGCATCGAGGTGAAACCGTCCTACGGCCTGTCCGATGACGAGATCACGCGCATGCTGAGCGACTCGATCGCCCACGTCGCCGACGACATCAACGCGCGCAAGCTGCGCGAGGCGATGGTCGACGCCGACAGCCTGCTGGACGCGATCGGCGTTGCGCTGGCCAGCGACGCCGACCTGCTCGACGACGGCGAACGCGCCGCGCTGGACGCCGCGATGCAGGCGCTGCGCGACGCCATCGCCGCCGAAAGCACCAAGGACATCAACGCCTGCTCGCACCGGCTGAACCAGGCCAGTGAACCGTTTGCCGCGCGCCGCATGGATCGCAACATCCAGCGCGCGCTGACCGGCAAGAACATCGAAACCCTGTAAGCCTTGCGGCCAACGTTGGCCGCAACGCAGAACGACACCTGAAGGATTGACCATGCCGCGTATCATTGTGCTGCCACACGCCGACCTGTGCCCCGAGGGCGCCGTGCTCGACGATGTCGCCACCGGCACCACCGTGTGCGAAGCCCTGCTCGCCCACGACATCGAAATCGAACACGCCTGCGAGATGTCCTGCGCTTGCACCACCTGCCACGTCATCGTGCGCGAAGGCTTCAACTCGCTGCCGCCGTCCGACGACCTGGAAGACGACATGCTGGACAAGGCGTGGGGGCTGGAAGCGCAGTCGCGACTGTCCTGTCAGGCCATCGTCACCAGCGAAGACCTAGTGGTGGAGATCCCGCGCTACACCATCAACCACGCCCGCGAACACCACTGAGCCGCGCCGCATCCAAGGAGACGTGCCATGAAATGGACCGACATCAACGATATCGCCATCGAACTGTACGAGGCGCATCCGGACATCGACCCGACCACCATCCGCTTCGTCGAGCTGCACAACTGGGTGGTAGACCTGCCCGGTTTTGACGACGACCACAGCCGCGGTGGCGAAAAGGTGCTGGAAGCGATCCAGCAGGCCTGGATCAACGAAGCCGACTAGCGCCTGCCAACGCTTGCCTGTCCGGATGCCGCACACGAAAACCGGCCCTGACAACGTTGGCCGCAACAGCCGTCACGCCCTGCCCGCCCCGGCAGGGCGTTTTGCTTGTCCTGATGCCGGTGCTGGGCTGTAATGCAGCATGACCCTCAATCCTGCACTGGAGCCATCATGCTGACCCTCGTCATCGGCAACAAGAACTTCTCGTCGTGGTCGCTGCGACCGTGGCTGGTACTGAAACAGCTGGGCGAGCCGTTCGCCGAGAAACACATCCACCTCTACCACCCGGACAGCAAACAGCAGCTGCTGGCCGCCAACCCCGCCGGCAAGGTGCCGGTGCTGTTCGACGGCCTGCTGCGGGTGCACGACTCGCTGGCGATCTGCGAATACCTCGCCGAGTTGTTCCCGGCGGCGCGGCTGTGGCCGCAGGAGCGCGCCGACCGCGCCGAGGCGCGCGCCATCAGCGCCGAGATGCACGCCGGTTTCACCGCGCTGCGCAGCGAGATGCCGATGAACGCCTGCCTGCGTACCCAGCTGCAGCCGTCCGCCGACTGCGCCGCCGACATCGCGCGCATTACCGCCATCTGGCGCCAGCTGCGCCAGCGTTTCGTCGCCGACGGCGACTTCCTGTTCGGCCACTTCGGCATCGCCGACGCCATGTTCGCGCCGGTGGTGCTGCGCTTTGTCAGCTACGGCGTGACGCTGGATCCGGTGTCGCAGGCCTACGCCGACAGCCTGCTGTCGCTGCCGGCCATGCAGCAATGGCTGGATGAGGCGGAACTGGAACAGGCCGCCACCGACGCCTGACCATGCCGTTGCCAGAAAACAGCCGGCCACGGCGTTTTTCTGGCATATCCGGCCAGCGATGACGCATTGCCGATGGAGAAGTTGGCGGCAAGTCATTAGAATGGCCGGTTTTTCATTTCGATCGAGCACAGACAAATGACGACTCCGTTCATCATCGGCGTCGCTGGCGGCAGCGGCAGCGGCAAAACCACGGTGACCCGCAAGGTGCTGGAAACCATAGGCGCAGAGATGGCGGCGGTGATCGTGCAGGATGACTACTACCGCGACCAGAGCCACCTCAGTTTCGAGCAGCGCCTCGCCACCAACTACGACCACCCGCACGCCTTCGACTGGCCGCTGCTGATCGAGCACATCGACGAGCTGCGCTGCGGCCGCGCCATCGAGATGCCGAGCTACGACTTCACCAATCACACCCGCGCCAGCCGCACCGTGACCATCCAGCCGGCGCCGGTGATCGTGATCGAGGGCCTGTTTCCGCTGTACGACGCCGCACTGCGCGAGATGATGTCGCTGAAGATCTTCGTCGACACCGACGCCGACGTGCGTTTCATCCGCCGCCTGAAGCGCGACATCGCCGAACGCGGCCGCACCACCGACAGTGTGATCGAGCAGTACCTGGCCACGGTGCGCCCGATGCACAACCAGTTCATCGAGCCGACCAAGCGCTTTGCCGACGTGATCCTGCCGCACGGCGCCAACGATCCGGCGGTGGATATCATCACCACCAAGGTGGCCAGCCTGATCGCCTGAGAACCTGTTCAATGTCTGCTGCGCTTCGTGAAACTTTACGCGGTGAGTACGCCTTCGGCATGCTGGTTATATCCAGTTAAACGCCGCCTCCTCAGTCGTTTTCGCCTTGTCTCGCTCTAGCTCGCGAGACTTTGAACAGGCTCTGACGCAGCAGCGCACACGCGACAAGGGCGTGTCTCCGTTATGGAGGCACGCCCTTTTTTTGCGGCCAACCTTGCGCCGTGGCGGCGGCTAAGGCAACGCCAGCAGCGACAGCACGCGGTAGCGGCTGACGCCCAGCAGCGCCGGCACCACCTCGTACAGCCCCGACTCGCTGTCCGGCGTGTTGAAGCGGGCATTGAAATCGTTGACGAAGCCGTCGGCCCACAGCTGTTCGCTCATCTGCGACAGCTGCGCGATGGCGTGGCGCACCTCGGCCATCGCGCGGCTGATGGCGGCGCGCGACAGCTGCAGCTGGTCCAGCGCGCGCAGCACCTTCTGCAGCGTCTGACGGGTGCCGGCGTGGTCCGCACTTTGCCACTGCTGCGGCTGCAGCGCCTGCTCCGTCGGCTGCAGCTTCAGGTGCTGCGGCTGGCCGGCGGGGAAGCGGATGCCGCCGCCGCGCAGGCTGAAGCGCTCGCGCACGCCCTGCCACGCCGTTTCCGCCACCGAAAACTGCAGCTGCCCCTGTTCGTCCAGCTGCGGCTGGATGCCGGACGGCGCCAGCGCGCGACCGAGCGCGGCCAGCAGCGCCGCTTCGCTCAGCGGCTCGCCGACCTTGACCGCCGCCGGGCCGCTACCCGGCTCGCCGCTGAAGAACACCAGCGTTTCCGGTGCGCCCTGGGTCAGGTTGGCGATTTCCAGGCCGCGCACGGTGAAGGTCTGCCGCGCGTCGGCGGCGAGGCGGAACTGCAAACGGCTGTCGAGACTGCCGCCGCTGGCCGCGCCGCGCTGCGACCAGTGCTGCGCCACCTGCTCGATGCCGCGCGCCAGCCGCGCGCTGTCCACCCGCCGCTGCGTCAGCTGGCCGCTGAGTTCGCCTTTCAGCGCCTCCAGCTGGCCGGCCAGGCCGTCGACAAAGCCGAGCGCGCGCTGTGCCGCGGTCAGTTGCTGGTTGAGCTGGCTGCTATAGCGCCAGTGATCGCCGCCGCTGCGCGGCAGTGATGGCGACGGCGTGCTGGCGGGGGTGGCCGGCGCGGCGCCGGCGTTGCTGGCCGGGGCCGGACTGCCGGCACCGGTGCGGGCCAGCGGCTGGCGCGGGCTGTCCAGATGAAGCGAGGAGCGACTCATGGTGCGGCCAACCTTACAGCACGTCGAACAGCGTCAGGCTGCTGACGCGGCCGTAGGCCTTCTGGCTGGACTGCAGCGCCAACATGTAGCTGTTCATATTGATATTGGCCTGCGCGTAATCCAGGCTTTCCAGCTGGGTGATGCTCTGCTGGTTGGAGAGGCTGACGTTGCCGTGGTTGTCGGCCATCATCTGCAGCGTGTTCTGGCTGCTGCCCAGCTGCGAGATCTTGCTGGTATTGCGGTTGTGCGCCACGTCCAGCGCCTGCAGCGTGGCGCTCAGCTGGCTGCCGGTGGCCGGGTCCTGCGGGTTCAGCGCCGGGTCCTGCAGCACGGCGATGGTCGCGTCCAGGCTGTTGAGGAAGTCCGGCAGGTGTTCCAGCGTCACGTTGGCCGCCTGGGTCACGCCGTGGCCGACCATCACCTGCTGCGGCAGGCTGTTGCCGGTGAAGCTGTAGCGACTGCCGGCCGGCTGCGCCGCATCGAGGCTCAGCGCCGGCTGCGCGATGGCGGTGCCGGAGAACAGGTAGCGCCCCTCCTGGTCCTTGCTGTTGGCGGCGTAGAACAGGCTGTCGCGCAGGCTCTGCAGCGGCCCCGCCATGTCGCGCAGGTCCTGCGCGGTGTAACTGCCCTCCAGCGTCATCAGCAGCAGGTCGCGCACGTCGAGCATGTCGCGCCCCATGCCGGCAAGATAGGATTCGTTCACCGACAGCTTGCTGCGCACGCTGGCGATGTTGTCGCGGTACTGCCCCAGCGCCGCCTCTTCCCGCCCCAGGCGCAGCAGGCGCACGCTGGCGATCGGGTCGTCGGACGGCAGCAGCAGGCGCTTGCCGGACGACATCTGCTGCAGCAGCTCGGCGGTCTTGGCGCTGGTCTGGTCCAGCGCCAGGCTCATGGCGGTGTGGTACTGGGTACTGGCGATGCGCATCGGCGGCTCCTTACAGCATGGCCAGCGTGCTGTCGAACAGCTCGTTGGCGACGGCGATCACTTTCATGTTCGCCTGGTACATTTTCTGGAATTCGATCAGGTTGACCGCTTCTTCGTCGTTGTTGACGCTGCTGGTCGACTTCCAGCTGCTCTCCGCCTCGGCGCGCACCACCTCGGCGGTGCTCAGCGCCGCCTTGTTCTGCTGGCTGTCGATGGCGAGGCGGCCGGTGAGCTGCGAGTAGGCGTCGCTCAGCGTCACGCTGCCAAGGCCGGGGATCACCACCGGCTGGTCCTTCACCGTGATCAGCGCCAGCAGGTTCTGGCTGTCGCCGGCGGCGGTGGCGTCGCCGGAAAAACCCAGCTGCGACGACTGGATCGCGGCCAGCTGCAGCATGCCGTCGGCGCTGGCGGCGTCAAACACGAACAGCGGCGCACCGGGGTTGCCGGCCATGTCGAAACCGGCGGCCAGCTGGCCGTTGACGCGGTCGGCCAGTTCCTGCGCCAGCGTGCTCACCGCCGCCACCATCGGGCGCAGCACCGCGCGTTCGTAGTGGTTGAGGCCGCCGAGCTGGCCGCCGACATTGTCATTGGCCAGCACGAAGGTTTCCTGCGCGAAGGCCAGCGTCACCCGCTGCGAGCCGTCCGGCTGCGTGCTGCTGGCAAGCAGAGCGGCGGTGTCGCCCATCACCAGCGGCTGGCCGCTGCGCAGGGTCAGACTCTTGCTGCCATCCGGCTGCGACATCACCCGCACGTCGACCAGCGCCGCCAGCTGGTCGATCTGGCGGTCGCGCTCGTCGAGCAGGCCGGAGGTGTTCACTTGCGACGACTGCGCCGCGGCGATCTTGGCGTTGAGGGCCGCGATATTGCCGGACAGGCTGTTGATCTGGGTCAGCGTGGCGCCGCGCTGTTCGTTGACCGACGCCTGCTGCGTGGCATAGACGCGGTTGAGGTGGTTAACGCGCTGCGCCAGCGCGCCGGCCTCGCTGATTACCTGGTCGCGCAGCGGGCTGGAGCCGACATCGGCGCTGACCGCGTTCAGCGCGGCGTAAAACTTGTCGAGGCCGACCGACAGGCTACTGCCGTTGTTGCCCATCACCTGTTCCAGCTGGGTGTAGTACGGACGTGCCGCGCCCAGCTCGCCACGGCTGGCCGCCGCCTGCCACAGCTGCAGGTTCTTGTAGTCGTCGCTGAAGCGGCGGATGGCGCTGACATCGACGCCGGAGCCGGCACTGTGCGGATCGCCGGCATTGGGCACCAGCGTGGCCAGCACCACGCCCTGGCGCGAGTAGCCGGGAGTCATCACGTTGGCGATGTTCTGGCTGACGGTATTGAGCGCGGCCTGGGCGGCGGCGGTACCGGACAGCGCGTTGTGCACCATGCGCATAGCGTAACCTTACTGACGGAATGGGAGATTCACCGGCATCGCAAAGGCAGCAAGTTCGCTGCCGGCACCGGCCTGTACTGGGGAATAAGCGACCGCCGCCGGCGATTCCTTAAGTGGCGGCGTCGCATTTTGCGGCAGCAGCTGCGCGATCAGCACCTCGCTGATGCCGAAGCGGCGCTCGCGCGCCAGCTGCTCGGCAATCGCCATGTCGGCAAAATCGAGCATGTCGCTGTTGATGCTGTCGGCAAAGATGCTGTCTTCTCCCGCCATGGTGCGCGTCGCCTTGCGCATCTGCGCCAGCATCTCCTTGATGAACAGCGCCTCGAAACCTTCCGCCGCGCGCTCGACCTGCTGCCGCTGCGCCGGCGCGATCGCCGTCGTGCTGTCGGCCGTTGCGGCCAACCTTGCGCCGCCGTCCGGGGGAAAAACCGTTTCCATCAGATCACCACCAGTTCGCCGTCGATGGCGCCGGCCTGGTCCAGCGCCTGCAGGATGGCCATGATGTCGTCCGGGGTGGCGCCGGTGCTGTTGACGGTGTCGATGATGCTCTGCAGCCGCGCGCCGGCCGGCCACTGGAACATGCGGCCCTCGCCCTGCTCCACCCGCAGCTGCGATTCCGGTACCGCGGTGGTGGTGCCGTTGCTGAAGGCGCCGGGCTGGCTGACCTGCTGCCGCTCGGAAATCACCACCTTCAGGCTGCCGTGCGATACCGCCGCCGGGCGTACCGTCACCCCCTGGCTGACCACCACGGTGCCGGTGCGCGAATTGAACACCACCTTGGGCAGCTCGCCGCCGACATTGACGTTCAGCGCCTGCAGCCGCGCGACGAAGGCGACGCGCGCGGTCGGGTCCGCCGGTGCCTGCACCTCGATGGCGGTGGCGTTACGGGTGCTGGCGATGCGGCCGAAGCGCTGGTTGATGGCGTTGACCACGTTGGTGGCGGTCTCGAAATTGGGTTTCTTCAGGCTGAGGTGGACGCTGGGGCCGCTGTCGAAATCGCTGGCGATCTCGCGCTCCACCGAGGCGCCGTTGGGAATGCGGCCGGAGGTCGGGGTGTTGACGGTGATGCTGGAGCCGCTCTTGCCCTGCGCCGACAGCCCGGCGATCACCACATTGCCCTGCGCCAGCGCGTAGATTTCGCCGTCGGCGGCGCGCAGCTGCGTCAGCAACAGGGTGCCGCCGCGCAGGCTCTTGGCGTCGCCCAGCGACGACACCGTGACGTCGATGGTCTGGCCACGGCGGTAGCCGGGCGGCAGCACTGCGCTGACCGTCACCGCCGCCACGTTCTTCACTTTCGGATCGGCCTGCTCGCCCTGCTGCAGGCCCAGCTGTTTCAGCAGGTTGGCCACCGCCTGGCCGGTAAACTTGACCTGCGAATTGTCGCCGCTGCCGTCGAGGCCGACCACGATGCCGTAGCCGATCAGCTGGTTGTCGCGGATGCCCTCGACGTGCACCAGGTTGCGCAAGGGTTGCGCCTGCGCCGGGAGGAGGCTGCCGCACAGCAGCAGCGCGGCCAGCAGGGAAAGGAATTTCGGCATGATTTCTCTTAGAACGGCATCCACGGACTGGTAAAGAAGCGCGTCAGCCAGCCGGGGGCGTTGGCGTCGCTGAGCGCGCCGCGGCCGGAATAGGCGATGCGGGCATTGGCGATGCGCAGCGAGGACACGCGGTTGCGCGCGTCGATGTCGTCGCTGCGTACATAGCCGGCCAGGCGCAGGAATTCCTCGCCCTGGTTCAGCGTCAGCTGCTTCTCGCCCTTGATCAGCAGCAGGCCGTTGGGCAGCACCTGCTGCACCACCACGGTCAGCGCGCCGGACAGGCTGTTCTGCTGCGAGGAGGAGGCGTTGCCGTCAAACTCGCGGCCGGCGGAGATGCCGACCCGGGTGTCGAACTCGCGGGTGCCGATGATGGACGGGGTGATGCTGACGCCGGACTGCTTGTCGAAGCTGGTGCCGGCGCTCTTGCTGGCCTGGGTGGTTTCTTCCAGCAGCACCGTCAGCACGTCGCCGCTGCGAAAGGCGCGCCGGTCGGACAGCAGCGACCAGCCGGCGGCCGGATTGAACACACCACCGGCCACGCCCCGCGCCGCCACCTCCGCTACCGGCGGCAGCGGCAGCTCCGCGCTGTCCTGTGCCAGCGGCAGCGGCGCGCAGGCCGACAGCAGCAGCAACAGCGGCAGCAGCGCCTTCATCGCACCGCCTGCGCCAGGTTCTGCATCATGTTGTCGGCGGCGGACAGCACCTTGGTGTTCATCTCGTAGGTGCGCTGCGCGGCGATCATGTCCACCATTTCTTCCACCACCTGCACGTTGGAGCCTTCCAGCGCGCGCTGGCGCAGCTTGCCCAGCGCATCGCTGCCGGGATTACCGACCACCGCCTCGCCGCTGGCGGTGGTCTGCTGGAACAGGTTGTCGCCCAGCGCCAGCAGGCCGGTGGGGTTGACGAAGTTGGCCAGCGTCAGCTGCCCGACCTCGGTGGTGGAAGTGCCGCCGGACAGCGTCACCGACACCATGCCGCTGTCGCTGATGTTGACCGCGGTGGTGTCCGCCGGCAGCGTGATCGCCGGCAGCAGCGGCAGGCCCTGCGCGTTGACCAGGCGGCCCTCGGCGTTGACCTGCAGCTGGCCGGCACGGGTGTAGCCGGTTTCGCCGTTGGCCATCTGCACCTGCAAAAAGCCCTGGCCGACGATGGCCACGTCCAGCGCCTGGCCGGTGGTGTTGATGCTGCCGGTGGTGAAGATCTTCTGGGTGCCGACCAGGCGGGTGCCGTTGCCCAGCTGCACGCCGGACGGCGACAGGTTGTTGTCGTCCACCTGCGCACCGGGCTGGCGTTCCACCTGGTAGAACAGGTCTTCGAACACCATGCGGTCGCGCTTGAAGCCGACGGTATTGGCGTTGGCGAGGTTGTTGGCGATGGCGCCCAGGCGCGCGTCCTGCGCCTGGATACCGGTCTTGCTGATCCACAGTGCTGGATTCATGGTGGTTTCTCCTGTCAGCCGCGCACCAGGCGGTTGCCGGCCTCGACCATGTCATTGGCGGCATTGAACATCTTCAACTGCATCTCGAAGCTGCGGTTCAGCGTCATTGAGGCAATCATCTCTTCCACCGCCGATACGTTGCTGCGCTCCAGATGGCCGCCCTGCACCCGTACCGTGTCGTCTGCGGCCAACGTTGGCTCCAGCCGGCTGACGATCAGGCCGTCGCTGGTCTTGCTCAGCTCTTCCGGCGCCGGTTTCACCAGCTTGAGGCGGCCGACCACCTGCATCGCCTCCGAGCCCGGCGGCAGCACCGACACCGTACCGTCGGCGGCTACCTGCACCTGGCGGTGTTCCGGCAGCACGATGGCGCCGCCGTCACCCAGCACCTGGCGGCCGCCCAGCATCAGCGTGCCGTCGGCGGCGACATCGAACTGGCCGCCGCGGGTGTAGGCCTCGCCGCTGGCGGTGGCGACGGTGAAGAAGCCCTCGCCCTGGATCGCCACGTCCAGCTCGCGGCCGGTCTGTGCGATCACGCCCTGCTTCACCGACACCGCGCTGGGCTGCAGTACCGTCATGTGGCGCGCGTCGTAGCCGTAGCCGGGCACCACCTGGCTGCTGGCAACCTCGATGTCGGCGCGAAAGCCGGGGGTGTCGGCGTTGGCCAGGTTGTTGGCGCGCACCTGCTGCGCCTTGAGGGTGCGGTTGGCACCGCTCATGATGGTGTAGATCAGCGCGTCCATGCTCAGACGGCCTGCATCAGGGCCTGGATCACCTGGTTCTCGGTGGAGATCACCTTGGTGTTGGCCTGGTAGTTGCGCTGCGCGGTCATCAGGTTGACCAGCTCGGCGGTAAGGTCGACGTTGGACTGCTCCAGTGCGTTGACCGCCAGCGTGCCGACGTTGCCGCTGCCCGGCGCCGACAGCAGCGCGGTGCCGGAGGCGCCGGATTCGGTCCAGCTGGTATCGGACACCGCCACCAGGCCGTTCTCGTTGGGGAAGGTCGCCAGCGCGATGGTGCCGACGGCGCGTTTCTCGCCGTTGCTGTAGGTGGCGGTGACGGTGCCGTCCTCTTCCAGCCGCAGGCCGGTACGGGTGCCGGCGGCGTAGCCGTCGCTGCTGTTCACCGCCGAGGTGGTCTCGCCGGCAAACTGCGAGGTGCCGCTGTAGTCGACGTTGACGCTCAGCGCCGCGGCGCCGGCCGGGGTGCCCAGCGGCAGCGCCACCGGGGCCGCCGGGGCGGTCAGTTGGCCGTCGGTGCCGAAGGTCATCACCGCGGTGGTCGGCAGCAGTGCGCCGTTCATCGCGTAGTGCACGGTCACTTCGTTGGGATTGGTCTTCACGAAGTACTGCGTGACGCTGTGCTTCTGGCCCAGCGAGTCGAACACCGTCGATACGCTGGAGCCGTTGAAGGTGGCCGGATTGTCCTTGTCGAACGCCACCGCCGGCGCTACCCAGCCGGAGGACAGGTTGCCGCTGTACGCCAGCGTGCTGCTGGCCTTGGCCGCGACCTGGCCGGTCGGCACCTGGATGTCGCCCAGTGCGCCCAGCGTACCGGCCGGTGCGCCCTCTACCGCGGCATAGCCCTGCACCTTGCGGCCGAAGGCATCGACCAGCACGCCGTCCTTGTCGGTATTGAAGATGCCGACGCGGGTGTAGGCGACGCTGCCGTTGTTGTCCTTGGTGACGAAGAAGCCGCCGCCCTGGATCGCCGCGTCCAGCGCACGGCCGGTGGCGACCACGCTGCCGCCGCGGCCGATGTTCTGGGTGGTGGAGCCGACCTCGACGCCGGTGGCCTGGCTGCCGGCGTACATCGAGGCGAAGTTGTCGCGGCTGGACTTGAAGCCGTAGGTCCCGGAGTTGGCGATGTTGTTGCTGATGTTGCCAAGCTGGCTATTGACGGCGTTGATGCCGGAAAGCGCGATTTCGAAACTCATGCTGAGTTAGCTCCTGGTAGACGAGGTGCTGCTGGCAGCCCCCAACAGTCGGGTGATCGACGACGCCGGGTACTCACCCAGCCCGGCAAGGGAAAGAATCGGTTCGCCGCCCTGCACCGGCAGCCGCACCGCCTGCACCTCGGCGGCAAACTCCAGCCGCGCGGCGGACTTGGCGGCGGTGATCACCTGCGCCTGGTACTGGCCGGCCGGCAGGCCGTGGGCGGCCGGGTCCAGCGTGAAGGCAAATTCGCCGGCGGCCTGTCGCCCCAGCGTGATCAGTTTGCTGCTGCCGTCGGCGCCGGTGAGCTGCAGCTGCACCTCGTCGCTGCCGTCCAGCGTGATGCGGCCGTCGACCGGCTTGCCGTCCAGCAGCAGCTGGTCGGTCTGCACCAGCACCTGCTTGCCGACCTGCTCGCCCAGCGCCAGGCCCTGCAGCTCGCGCATCATCAGCGCATTGCTTTTCAGCTCCGACAGCATGCCCAGCGTGCTCTGCATCTGGTTCATCTGCACCAGCTGGCTGACGAACTGCGCCGGGTCGGTCGGCTCCAGCGGGTTCTGGTTCTTGATCTGCGCCATCAGCAGCGTCATGAACATGTCGCCATCGGCGCCCAGCTGCTGGCCGGCCACCGCGGTGGCCTGCGTGCTGCTGCCGTTCTGGCTGCGCTGGTTGAGCGCGCTTGCGTCGATGGCCATCAGCCTTCTCCCAGTTTCAGCAGGTCCTGCTGCATCACCTTCACCCGCGCCATCACCTCGACGTTGGTCTGGAACGCGCGCGAGGCGGCCATCATGTCGGTCATCTCTTCCACCGCGTTGACATTGCCGAAGTAGACGTTGCCGTCCTGGTCGGCCAGCGGATTGGACGGATCGTTGACCTTGCGCACCGGCTTGTCGCTTTTCACCACGTCCAGCACGCGCACGCCGACGCCCTGCCACTCGCCGCTGCCCTGCATCTGGCTGGCGAATACCGGCTTGCGGCCGCGAAAGGCGGCGGCTTCGGAGCCGGCGGCGGAATCGGCGTTGGCCAGGTTGCTGGCCACGGTATTGAGGCGCACCGTCTGCGCGGTCATCGCCGAGCCGGCGATACGGGAAATATCTCGGAAGGACATGGTTTATTGCCCGGCAATCACTTTTGCCAGCCCCTTGTATTTCATGTTGAGAAAAGTCAGGCTGACCTGGAAATCGGCGACGTTCTGCGCGAACTCGGCCTGCTCCACGCCCAGCTCCACGGTATTGCCGTCCCGCGACGGATGATTGGGCGTGCGATACGCCAGCTCGCCGCCGTCGGTTTGCAGCAGCAGGCCGCCGCCGGTGTCGGATTCGGCAAGGGCGCTGCGGAAATCGAAATCCCGCGCCTGGTAGCCGGGGGTGCTTTCGTTGGCGATATTGGATGCCAGTACCTTGGTACGCTCGGCACGCAGTTTCAGCGCCTCCGGATGCACGCTCAGCGCCTGACTCAGACTGAAGCCCATTGCCACACCTCTTGCGGTTCTCTTAAGATGGATATGGTGGCAATGATTGACAATCCGGCCACCAGTTATAAGGCGATACTAATTAATCGTCCTACCGCAAGTACACGTAATAATTACCAAGACCGAGCCAATGGCAATATTCACAAACCGCCCGCCGGCTGCGCTGTGGCGCACGGCAGGCCTGCTGCTGGCCAGCGCCGGCAGCCTGCTGTCGCCAGCCGCGCAGGCCGCCACAGCGACCGAGCTGGCGCAGCAGAGCGCGCAGCAATGGCTGCTGCAACAGGCCGCCGCCAGCGGCCTGCGCGCACCGCAAGTACGGCTGCAGGCGCTGCCCGCCCGATTGGCTCCGGGCAGCTGCCTCGGCAAGCCCGTGGCCGAGATCGGCAGCGACAGCCAGCTCGGCCGCGTGCGGGTACGGGTGCGCTGCCAGGGCGCCGGCGAGATCGGCTACCTGTTCCGCGCCGAAGTCAGCGGCCTGGCACTGGCCGCGGCCAGGGACATCGCCCCCGGCCAGGCGCTGAGCACGGCCGACGTCAGCGAGCAGCGCGTGACACTGCGCAGCCCGCAGTCGCTGCTGGCTGCGGACGCGGCACTGGACGGCCTGCGCAGCAAGACGCTGATCCGCCAGGGCACGCCGCTGCGCGGCCTGCTGCTGGAAACGGCGCCGCTGGTGAAACGCGGCATGGCGGTAGCGATCGTCGCGCAGCAGGAAGGCATCCGCGTCGAGGTGGCGGGAACGGCGCTGGAAACCGCCGGCAAGGACGAGTGGGTACGGGTGAAGAACGGCAACAGCGGCAAGGTGATCCGCGCCCGCGTCATCGATACCGGCGTGGTCAGCCCGGAAATCAGCCAGTAACACGCAGGGCCGGCAACGCTGCCGGCATTGCCACGTCGCCACCATCGCGGCGGCGAGCCGGGTTCAGGCCGGGTTCAGGCCGGGCCGCGCAGGCGGCTGACGGTCTGCTGCAGCTTGCTGGCGTAGGCGGGATCGGTGGCGTAGCCGCCGCGGGCCAGCACCGCGGCAAAGGCGGCGGCATCGCTGCCCACGCCCTGCACCGCCTTGAAGCGCGGCGACGACGACAGCAGGCTGACGTAGTCGGCAAAGGCGCCGTCGTAGTCGGCGTAGGCGCGGAACGGCGCCACCTGCTTCACGTCCACCCCGTCCTGGTGTTCGGTGGTCAGCGCGGCGATGCGCTCGCCGCGCCAGCCCTGGCCGGCCTTGATGCCGAACAGGTTGTGACTGCTGGAACCATCGGCACGGCGCAGCGGCGCCTGCCCCCAGCCGGATTCCAGTGCCGCGTGCGCGGCGATGATGTCGGGCGACACCCCCAGCGCGCGCGCCGCCTTCTGCGCGTGCGGCAGGATGTCGCCGAGAAACGCCTGCTGCTGCGCGTCGAGATGACTGCCATCCACCGCCAGCGGCGCCGCGGCTACCTGCGACCGCTGCCGCAGCAGCAGCCCTTGCGGGGTCAGCGCCTCGTCGCCGGCCGGAAAGCCCTGGTCGATCAGTGCCACGATTTCCTGCCGCGTGTCGCGGAACACGGCGGCGAACTGGCCGCCATCCGCCGCCGGCGCGATGCTGCTGGCGGAGGGCGTCATGGCCGGGGAGTTGATACGGAAATCAGGGTGCAGCATAGGTATCGCTTTCGCCAAACAGGACGCGCTGGTAGCACTCGTGCTGGTTGAGCAGCAGCTGGCCGTTGCGCTCGTTGAGCTGCTTGCAGTCGGCCGCCAGCGCCTGCAGCGCCTGCCACTGTTGCTGGCAGCGCTGGCGTGCCGGCTCCGGCAGCAGCGCGAACAACGCCATCAGCGACGGCTTGCGGCCAACGTTGCCGGCCAGCAGCTGCCGCGCCAGCTGTTCGCGGCGCAGGCGGCGTTGCTGCAGCTGCGTCACCAGCTGGCCGATGCGATCGGCGTAGCAGGACAGCGCCGCCGCGTCGTGCCCCAGTGCGGCGGAAAACTGCTGCTCCAGCGCCAGCTGCAGCTGCCGGTAATCGTCCAGATCGCTGTGGATGTCCTGCAGCAACTGTCGCCACTGCGCCTTCGCCGTCATGCTCAGCCCCGGTGATAGGCGGCGATGGTGGCCGCCAGCTTGTGTGCGTCGAGGCTGATTTCGCCGCGCGCCAGCGCGGCACGCACCACGGCCACCTTGTCGAGGTCGACCTCCGGCAGCGCCTGCAGCACGCCGGCGGCCTGGCTCAGCGGCTGGGCAGCCGGCAGCGGCGCCACCGCGGCCTTGCCACTGACGGCCGGCGCCTGGCTGCGGTCGGACTGGATTGCGTTGTCACGCAGTTCGGGACGGAGTGGGGTGATGCGCATGTCGGCCTCGGACAGGAATAAGACGGTTATCCAGTAAAGGACGACCGTCGCGGCGGAAAACTTAAATCGGCGCCGGCGCCGGCTCAGAAGTTCTCCGGCAGCATCTTCAGCAGCACGATGCGGCGGTTTTCCATGGTGATGTAGCGGCCGAACACCAGCTCCTTGAGGATGCGCGCCACCATCTCGCGCGAGGAGCCGATCAGATCGGCGATTTCCTGCTGGGTAAAGGTTTTTTGCAGCTGCATCACGCCGTCACGGGTCACGGTGTAGTCGTTGAACAGCAGGCGGATGCGACCGTAGACATCGAGCAGCGCCAGGCTTTTGGCCGACGCCGAGATGCGGCGCACCATGCCGGCCAGCCGCATCAGGATCTGGTTGCGCACCGTGTCGCTGGGCAGGCCGTCGGCGGTGCCGAAAATGCTGATCAGGTCGTTGCGGTTGAACTTGAACAGCAGGCAGTCCTCCTCCGCCATCGCGCTCCAGGCACAGGGGCCGCCGTCAAGGTAGGACACCTCGCCCATCAGCTCGCCGGGGTTGTTGAACATCAGCACGTACTTGCGATTGGCGCTGTCCGAGACGTGCGCCTGCAGGCGGCCGCTGACCACCAGGTAGATGGCGGACACGGTCTGCCCTTCCTGGAATACGTACTCGCCCTTGCGTACGCGCAGGGAAATGGCATGGTCGATCACTCTGTCCAAAACCACGGGGGGCTGGTCGGCAAAAAAATCGGTTGCGGCCAACTGCGCCTTGATGTCGTCCAGGTTCATTTCTTCACTTCTTCCTACAGTGTGCATTACGGGGTTGCGTTCCCGGCCGGGATCTTCCGGCGGGGTCGTTTTTGATATTGTGATTTGATTGTAAATATTACCAATCAACCCGTCAATTAGATACACAATGTTTACAATCTCGATAAATGCCGCGATCACGCCACGACAATGTGTTAGCCGCAATAAATAAACCCGGCACGAGGCCGGGTTTTTTCTTGCCGCAACAAGGACTTGCGTCGTCAGCCGGGGTTGTTCATCTTGGCGCGCAGCATGTCCAGATCGGGGTTGGGCGTCACGCTGATTTCGCTGCGTTTTTCGGCGGCACCCGCCGCTTGCGGCGAGCCGAACATGGCGCTGATGCTGTCCGCCTGTGCCGGTGTCAGCACCAGCAGCTCGATGCGGCGGTTGTGCGCCGCGGTCGGTTGCCGCTTGTCCAGCGGCGCGCGGTCGGCCATGCCCACCACCTGCAGCACGCTCTCCTTGCGCAGGCCGCCATCGAGCAGATGCAGCCGCGCGCTCATCGCGCGGTTGGCGGACAGGCTCCAGTTCGACAGCGCGGTATTGCCGGCGCTGCGGTACTGCATGGCGTCGGTGTGGCCGATCACCAGCAGCTGGTTGTCGAGCGAGGACAGCAGCTGCCCCATCTCCTGCAACAGGCCCTTGAAGCGGCGGTTGATGATGGCGCTGCCGCGCTCGAACATGCCCTCGCGCTCGGTGTCGTGCAGCATCACGCGCAGCCCCTGCGGCGTCACCACCAGTTGCAGGTTGCTCTCCAGCCCGGCCTGTTTCGACATCGACGCCAGCATCTGCGCCAGCTGGTTCAGCGCCGCCGGCGATTCCAGCCGCTGCCGCACACGGCGGCCGTCGCCGTCCAGCACCGTCGGGAAGCCGGTGGTCTTCAGCCGGCTGTCCGCGCTCGGCTGCGTGCTGCTCAGCCCCGGCACCAGTTCGCGCGGGATCAGGCTGCCCGGCGGCGTGCCCTGGTGCTCGATGCGGTAGTTGGTGCCTTCCGCGGTCGGCTTGCCGCCGCCGTCGCGCAGCAGCTGTTCCAGGTTTTCCTGTTCGCGCGCCGCCAGCACCCACAGCACCAGGAACAGGCACATCAGCGCCAGCACGAAGTCGGCAAACGCCACCTTCCACGCACCGCCGTGGCCGCCGTCCTCCTCGCGCCGCGCCACCTTCTTGATGACCGTGCCCTCGTGCTGCTCGCGGTGTTTCAGTGCACTCATTGCGCGCTATGCCTCACACGCCTTCCAGCGCATTGATCCACGACTCCAGCTGCGAAAAGCTGGGCTTGGTATTGAGCTGCACCAGGCGGCGGCCGGCGTCGATCGCCAAGAGCGGCGGCTTGCCGGCGGCGTGGGTGGTCAGCACCACCTTCACCGATTCGAAGTTGGACAGTTCTTCCTTCACCTGCTGGTGCATCACGTTGCTCAACGGGTCGAGCACGCCGT
This sequence comes from Vogesella sp. EB, assembly GCF_001037925.1. Classification (NCBI taxonomy): domain Bacteria; kingdom Pseudomonadati; phylum Pseudomonadota; class Betaproteobacteria; order Neisseriales; family Chromobacteriaceae; genus Vogesella; species Vogesella sp. EB. Next base: position 107,950 of record NZ_LFDT01000010.1, read on the forward strand.
AGCAGAAGAAAATGCCGATGAAGGTACCCACCATCGCCGCCGCCACCTTCTGGCTGATCTCGCCGGCGCTGGCCCCCTCGCTGACGCTGTTCATCGCCATCACGATGCCGAGCACCGCCGCCAGGATGCCGAAGCCGGGCATCGCCTCGCCGATCTTGTGCAGCGATTTCGACGGCTGGTTCAGCTCCTCGTGGATGGCGTCGATCTCCTGGTCCAGCACGCCCTCCAGCTCGTGGGCGTTGATCTTGCCCATCGCCATCAGCCGGAAGTTGTCGACGATGAAGGCCAGCAGTTTCGGCTGCTGCAGCACCAGCGGGTAGCGGTTGAACAGCGGGCTCTGCCGTGGCGATTCCACGTGCTCGTCCAGCGCCTTCAGCCCCTGGCTGGCGGTGATCAGCAGCTCGTACATCAGCAGCAGCAGCTGGCGCTGGAATTCGGCGCCATGTTTCTTGCGCATCACGATGCGCCTGATCTGGCCCAGCATCTCCACCAGCACGTGCTTGGGGTTGCCCAGCACCAGTGCCCCCAGCGCCGCGCCGCAGATGATCAGCAGCTCCACCGGCTGCCAGATCACCGCCATCGAGCCGCCATGCAGCATGAAGCCGCCAAATACACACACCAGCACGATGCCGATGCCCAGGATGAGCTGCATGTTGATCCTTCCCTGTTAAGCAAGACCCGGCGCTGACCCTCAGTCGGGCGCGGCCGCCAGGCAGTTTTTCATCTTCTTCAGTGCCGCCTTGTTGATCTGGCACACCCGCGCCTCGGTCAGCTCCAGCACCAGCGCGATTTCCTTCAGGCTCAGCTCGTGCTCGTAGTACAGCTGGATCACCTGCTGCTCGCGCGGCGCCAGGTGCTGCAGTGCCGACGCCAGCGCGATGCGCAGCTGCATCTGCTGCTCCGGCGCGCGCTCGTCGCCGACATCGCCGCCGTTGGCGACGATCTCGTCAAAGCTGTGCATCGCCTCGGCGTTTTCCGCCAGCAGCAGCGCCTGCACCTCGTCCAGGCCGATACCCAGCGCCGCGGCCGCCTCGCGCTCCGACGGCTCGCGCCCCAGCTGCCGCGTCAGCGCGCGCCAGCCGTCGCGCAGGCGGTGCGCATCCTGGCGCACGCTGCGCGGCCGCCAGTCCAGGCGCCGCAATTCGTCGAGAATCGCCCCGCGGATGCGCAGCATGGCAAAGCCGGTGAACTGCTCGTCCGGCTCGCCGTAACGCCGCGCCGCCTCCAGCAGCGCCAGCAGGCCGACCTGCTCCATGTCCTCGCGCTCCAGCACCGCGCCGACCTGCGACGACAGCTGCCGTACCGCGCGCTTCACCAGCGGCGCATGGCGGGCGATCAGCGCGCCCTCGTCCAGCGCCGGGGTCTCGAACAGCGCGTAGGCGGCGTTCATCGCTTACTCGACGATCAGCTTGCTGACCATCACGTCGCTGAACGGCTGCGGCTGCTGGTCCTTGCGGTAGGCCGCGCTGTAGTGCTGCAGCAGCAGGGCCTGGAATTCGTCCACGCTCATCGCCGCCGCCTGCGTGCGCGTCAGCTGCGACAGCGCGCGTACCGCGATGCTCTTCAGCAGCGGCAGCTGTTCCTTCACCTGCGCCTGCTGCTCGTTGTCGGTGCGGAACACCAGGTCGATCGACATGTAGTGCAGCTCGTCCTGCCCCGCCTCGCGCAGCATCACGATGATCTTGTCGAGGGTAAGGTAGCGCTTCGGCGTCGCCGGCTCGGCCGCCTCCGTGGCTACCGGCTCGCGCAGCGGGCTGCTCAGGGCTGCGCCGCCCTGCTGCTGCAGCCACCAGTAGGTGCCGCCGCCGCCCAGCAACAGCGTCAGCAGCATGCTGACCAGGAAAATCACCACCGTTTTGCTTTTCATGCTTCTGCTCCTGCCTGATAACCTGCCAGGCCAAATCCGTCATCTTCTGCCGCCAGCTGCAGCGCACGTCCCGGGCTCGCCTGCTGCTCCGGCTCGCGCCGTCCCTGCTGCTGCCCGCCGTGGCCGTCACCGGCGCCGTGGCGCACCTCCAGCTGCACCGACTGGAACTGGCGGTTGCCCAGCTCCTGGCGCAGCAGCTCGCCGATGCCCTGCAGCTGGCGCGCCATGTCGCCGTTGCTGGCGGTCAGCTGTACCGTCAGGTGGCCACCCTCGTGGCGTAACGCGATTTCCAGCGAGCCGAACGACGGCGGATCGAGGCGGATCAGTGCGCGGTCGATGCCGTGACTGGACTGCACCGCCAGCCGCTGCGCCAGCAGCTGGTGCAGGGCACCGCCCTGAGCGCCCGCGCTGCCGTCATCGACCGGCAGCGGCGCCCACTCCGGCAGCGCCGCCGCGGCCGCCGGTGGCTTACCCAGTTCGTGCGCCGGTACTGGCAACGCGGGCACGCCGCCAGCCAGCAGTCTCGGCTCGGCCGGCAGCGGCGTACTGGCCGCCGCGTCGGTCGCCAGCGGCGCGGCCGCCTCGCCGCTGTTGCCTGCGGACGGGGTATTGCTGTCGCTGCTCGTACCGCCATTGCGGCCAACGTTGGCCGCAA